>JAHEMB010000286.1 GCA_024643915.1 Rhodothermaceae bacterium
ACTGCGGCATGTCCGGCCGAGCGGGCGCGTGGGAACGGTGGCCAAGTGGGAAGGCATCACGATTGATCCGGTGGGAGCGGTGTTGGCGGTCCTCGTGCTCGAAGCGGTTGTTCTGCTGAACGAGCCTGAGGTAGCGCATAGCCTCAGCAACGCCCTCCTGCACGCCCTCGAAGGCCTCCTGCTGACTGCCTTCATCGGGCTGGGTGTGGGCATCGTGGGGGCAGGACTGCTCATCCTGTTCCTCCGTCGACGCCTCGTGCCGGACTACCTGCAGAACCCGATCACCCTGATGGTGGTCATCCTTGTCTTCGCCCTCGCGGACGTGTTGCAAGAGGAGTCGGGGCTGCTGGCCACCACCCTCATGGGCATCGCTATGGCAAACCAGCACTACGTGAGCGTCCGCCGCATTGTCGAGTTTAAGGAGGACCTGCGGGTGCTGCTAATCTCGCTCCTTTTCATCGTGCTGAGTGCCCGGTTGCAGCCCTCGGATCTGGGCTACATCGGCGTGGGCAGCGTGCTTTTTCTGGCGGTGCTGATGGTGATCGTGCGCCCGGCAGCCGTCTTCGCCTCTACCTTCAACACCCGCCTCAACCGGAACGAGAAGCTGTTCCTCTCGTGGCTGGCGCCGCGCGGCATCGTGGCGGCGGCGGTGGCCTCTATCTTTGGCTTTCGCCTGCAAGAGATTTACCCGGCCCAGGCGGACGCCATCGTGCCCGTCGTTTTCCTCGTCATCGTGGGGACGGTGGCCGTCTACGGACTCACCCTTTCGCCCGTAGCGCGGTGGCTGGGGCTGGCCCAACCGCACCCGCAGGGCGTGCTCTTCATCGGGGCGCATGCGTGGGCGCGGCGGCTGGCCGAAGCGATTCAGCGGCACGGCATCCAGGTGCTCCTCGTCGACACGAACGCCCTCCACGTGCGGCGCGCGCGGGCCGAGAACCTGCCCGCCGAGCGTGCCAACGCCCTCTCGGAACAGGTGCTCGACGACATCGACCTGGGTGGCATCGGGCGGATGCTCGCCGTCACACCCAACGACGAGGTCAACTCGCTCGTGGCGCTCCGCTTCCACGAAATCCTTGACAGCAGCGACATCTTCCAACTCACGGTGCGCGAGCAAGCGACCAACGGCCAGGAGTTGCCGAAACACCTGCGCGGCCAGCCCCTCTTCGGCCCGGAGGTCAGCTACACCTCCCTCACGGCCCGCTTCGACGAAGGCGCGGAGCTACGCACGGTGGACGTAACCGACGGTTTCGACCTCGCGGCTTTTGAGAAAAAGGAGGCCGCCACCCCCCTCTTCCTCGTCCGCAACGAAAGCCAGATTTTCATCTTCTCGGTAGAGCGCAACCCCACCCCTGCCCCCGGCGACGTCATCATCTTCCTGATCGGCCCGGCGCGACCTGAGAAGAAGGTTGAGGAAGAAACGGAGGAAGCCGGTGGATGAAACGAGGAATCGACGAGACGAAGAATCGACGCCAGTCGGCCTTACAGTGTATCTTCGTTTCCTCAAGGCTTTGACTTTCTGATTCCTCCTCTCTTCGTTTCTGTACTCCCTCCTCTTTTCGCTTCCAGCCGGTGAAGTACCTATGCTGAAGCTGCCCTTTAAGAAGCGCCCCCCCGTACAGAAAGTCGTGACGGGCAAGGAAGGTGGGCTCGGCACCTTTGGCGGCGTCTTCACGCCCTCGATCCTAACGATCCTGGGCGTCATCATGTACCTGCGGTTCGGGTGGGTGGTAGGGAACGTGGGGCTGCTGGGGACGCTCCTCATCGTCACCCTCTCGACTAGCATCACGTTTCTGACGGCCCTCTCCATTGCCGCCATCGCCACGGACCAGCGGGTGCGGATCGGCGGGGCGTATTACATGATCAGCCGGTCGCTCGGGGTGGAGATCGGCGGGGCCATCGGCATCCCGCTGTTTCTGGCACAAGGGCTTTCGGTGGCCCTTTACACGGTGGGCTTCGCCGAGAGTGTGGTGCGCGCTTTCCCCGCCCTCAACGAGAAAGCCGTGGGGCTCCTCACGACAGCCCTCGTCGCGATCCTGGCCCTCACGTCAGCCAAAGTCGCCATCCGGGCGCAGTATTTCATCATGGCGGCCATCGGCCTGTCGCTCCTCTCCCTCCTTTTCGGCAAGCCGCTGGAGCCGACAGAGATCGAGCTTTGGGGCGCCACCGACCGGGCGACGGAATCGTTCTGGGTGGTCTTCGCCGTCTTCTTCCCGGCCGTCACCGGCATCATGGCGGGCGTCAACATGTCGGGCGACCTCGAAAACCCGGAGCGGTCGATCCCCCGCGGCACGTTCGCGGCGGTGGGCGTGGGGTACGTCATCTACATGGCCCTCCCCATCCTGCTGGCCCTACGCGCCGACGCCGCCACGCTGATCGCGGATCCGCTCATCATGCGGAAGATATCCTTCTGGGGCGACGCCATCCTCCTCGGCGTGTGGGGGGCCACCCTTTCGAGCGCCGTGGGCAGCATCATGGGGGCGCCCCGGGTGTTGCAGGCCCTTGCCCTCGACGGTGTGCTGCCCCGGCGCCTCCGCTGGCTGGGCAAGGGCAGCGGCGAGGAGAACACACCCCGCGCCGGGACGGTGTTGACGCTTGGTCTCGCCCTCGCCGCCGTTTACCTGGGCGACCTCAACGTCATCGCTCCCGTCCTGTCCATGTTTTTCCTGACCACCTACGCCGTGCTGAACGTGTCGGCGGGCATCGAGCGGTTCGTCGACAGCCCGTCGTTCCGGCCCACGTTTCCCGTGCACTGGGCGTTATCTCTCCTGGGAGCGGCGGGCTGTATCGCCGTGATGCTACTGATCAACGCCCTCGCTACGGCGGTGGCGGCGGTCTTCGTCTTCGCCATCTTCGCCTGGCTGGAGCGGCGCAGCCTGGAAACGGCCTGGGGCGACGTGCGGCAGGGGCTCTGGATGACGGCGGCGCGCTCGGCTCTGATGCGGCTGAGTGGCACGGTGGAGGCCAAGAACTGGCGCCCCCACATCCTCGTCCTCTCGGGGGCGCCCATGAAACGGTGGCACCTCGTCGAGCTGGCCACGGCCTTCTCCCACAACCAGGCCCTGATGACCATCTCGACCGTGCTGCCCACCCGGGCCGTTTCGGCCGAGCGGCAGCAGACGATTGAGATCAATCTGCGCGAGTATTTGGCACGGCGCGGCGTGCAGGGCCTCGTCCGCACCATCCGCGCCCCCGATCCGTTCGAGGGCGCCGAGCGGCTGGTGGAAGCCTACGGCCTGGGTGCTCTCGTGCCCAACACCATCTTGCTGGGCGATACCGAAGAGGAACGCCACTACGCCCGCTACTGCGGCATGGTCGAGCACTTCTACGAGATGCGGCGCAACGTGGTGATTGTGCGGGCCGACGATACGCACGGCTTCGGCCGACAGAAGCGCATCGATGTTTGGTGGGGCGGCCTGCA
This sequence comes from Rhodothermaceae bacterium, assembly GCA_024643915.1. Classification (GTDB taxonomy): domain Bacteria; phylum Bacteroidota; class Rhodothermia; order Rhodothermales; family JAHEMB01; genus JAHEMB01. The sequence continues at coordinate 3,419 of JAHEMB010000286.1, forward strand.
TGGCAACGGCGGGCTGATGAAGATCCTCGCCTACTTGCTCCAGACGAGCCTCGAATGGCAGGGCGCCGAGGTGTACATTAAGATGGTAGTCTCGACCGAAGACGCCGCCAAGGATGCGCGCGCGGGCCTTGGGCCCATCATACAGCAGACACGTACGGGCGCTGAACTCGTCGTGCTCGTCGCGGAAGGCCGCCCGTTCGACACCATCCTGCACGAATCCTCGCAGGACGCCGACCTCGTCTTCCTCGGCATGGCCGCGCCCAACGGCGATTTCACGTCGTACTACCGCGCCCTCCGCGCGCGCTCCAGGGGCCTGCCCGCCACCGTCTTCGTACTGGCAGCCGAGGACATCGGCTTCAAGGACCTGCTGACGTAAACGCCCAGAGGGCAGCAGCGAGGGCTAGGATTTGGCGGGGAATAAACGATCCCCTGGCGCGTTCCTATGCGTCTCGGATAAATCGTCATCGGTTTATCGTGCTTCAAGGCACGATCTCCGCATCTACAATGCGTACCCTCAAACAAGGAATCTCGTGAGCGATCAGAAGATCATTTTCTCCATGGTGGGCGTCGGCAAAGTCTACCGATCCACCAACAAGCAGGTATTGCGCGACATCTATCTGTCCTTTTTCTACGGTGCGAAGATCGGGGTGCTGGGCCTCAACGGCGCCGGCAAGAGCTCCCTCCTGCGCATCATCGCCGGGCAGGATCCCGACTACCTCGGCACCATCGACGTCCAGAAAGGCATCACGTTTGGCTTGCTGGAGCAGGAGCCGGCGCTTGATCCCGACAAGACCGTCCGGGAAATCGTGGAGGAGGGCGCGAGCGAGACGGTGGGGCTGCTGCGCGACTTCGAAGCCGTCAGCGCCCGCTTTTCCGAGCCGGACGCCGACTTCGACGCGCTCATGACCGAGCAGGCAAAGCTCCAGGAGCGCATCGACCACCTGGACGCGTGGGACATCGACAGCAAGTTGGAGATGGCGATGGATGCCCTCCGCTGCCCCCCCGGCGACACGACGGTATCCGTCCTTTCCGGCGGCGAGCGGCGCCGCGTGGCCCTCGTCCGCCTGCTCCTGCAAGCCCCCGACGTCCTCCTGCTCGACGAACCGACGAACCACCTTGATGCCGAGAGCGTGGGATGGCTCGAACAGCACCTGGCCCGCTACCCCGGCACCGTCATCGCCGTCACCCACGACCGCTACTTCCTCGACAATGTGGCCGGCTGGATTCTTGAGCTGGACCGGGGCCACGGCATCCCGTTCCAGGGCAACTATACGAGCTGGCTGGAGCAGAAACGCCAGCGGCTGGCGGTGGAGGAAAAGCAGGAGTCGAAGCGGCAGAAAGCCCTGGAACGCGAACTGGCGTGGGTGCGCACCAGCCCGAAGGGCCGCCATGCCAAGAGCAAGGCCCGGATCAGCGCCTACGAAGAGATGCTGGCGCAGCAGCAGGAACAGCGCAACGAGGACATTGAGATCCCGATCCCACCCGGCCCGCGCCTGGGCAGCGTCGTCATCGAGGCCGAGCACGTGGCGAAAGCCTACGGCGACAAGCTGCTCTACGAGGACCTCAACTTCTCCCTACCCCCCGGCGGCATCATCGGCGTCATCGGGCCTAACGGCGCAGGCAAGACCACGCTCTTCCGCATGATCACAGGCCAGGAGACGCCCGACGCCGGGAGCTTCCGCGTGGGTGAGACGGTAAAGCTTGGCTACGTGGACCAGAACCGCCCCCTCGATCCCCAGAAAACCGTCTGGGAGGAAATCTCCGGCGGGCACGATTTCATCAAAGTGGGCAACCGCGACTTCAACTCGCGGGCGTACGTGGGGCGGTTCAACCTCAACGGCAGCGATCAGCAGAAGCGCGTCACGGAACTCTCCGGGGGCGAGCGCAACCGCGTCCACCTGGCCAAGACCCTCAAGGAGGGCGCGAATGTCCTCCTGCTCGACGAGCCGACGAACGACCTGGACGTGAACACGCTACGGGCCCTGGAGGATGCCCTGCTGGGCTTTGCCGGGTGCGCCGTAGTGATCTCACACGACCGCTGGTTCCTCGACCGCATCGCCACGCATATCCTGGCCTTCGAGGGGGAGAGCCAAGTGTACTGGTTCGACGGCAACTACAGCGAGTATGAGGAAAACCGCCGCGAGCGGCTGGGCATCGAGGCCGACCAACCGCACCGGATCAGGTACAAGAAGCTGGTGCGCGATTAGGCTTTCGGGCAGCGGAGAGCGGGGAGCGATGCGG
>JAHEMB010000287.1:0-1442 GCA_024643915.1 Rhodothermaceae bacterium
GCTCTTTGGTAGAGGAAGGCTTCGTCACCTCCAATCTACGGACGGGCTAAGCTCAGTCCCTATTTCGTTTACAGTCCTTTTGTCGTGTACATAGGTGGTGGATGACGAGACCACTCGAAAGCCTCCGTCTGATCAGCCGCTTCTCTCTATCAATCGCCTGTCAAACGGGGCCGGGAAGGCCGAGCCAATCTCGATCTCCTCGAAGGCCGGGTGGAGCGGGTTTATGAGGTAGTTGTACTCTTGCGGGACGACCACGCTCGGCACACCCAGCACGAGCGCGCGCTGCTCCTCCCACCACTGATCGCCTATCTCTTGCGATACCCTCGTGTAGGGACGCGCATCCCACCCCTCGGGTAGGCCCGCGCGCTCCAGAAGCTCTACATAGGCTTCGTCGACCGTCGCTGGTATGCAGAGATGACCTGCCAAGCGCTCTTTCTTACCCGTCTGAACGAGCAACTCCAGCAGGGCCAACGAGATCGAGCCGGCCGTATAGACGACCTTGCGCCCTTTGCTGTTGAAGCGGCCCCCGTGCAACTCAGCGCCCACCCCCGAGAAGGCGTCATCGACGTAAGCAGGACCCACGATGCGCCACACTGTAAGCATGATCTCAGCGCGCGCTCAAACTGGGATGCCATATTCGATTTGACCTAGTAGCCGCTCGACGAGGCCGGCGCCGGGCTCGGTGCGCACGACCTCCAGCGGGGTCTGCTCTCCCAGGGCGTAGTTGGGCTCTTTCATCCACTGCCGCGCTTCCTCCTTGCCACCTAACACCCCCGCCGCGATCTCGACCAGTCTGGCGATGCGATAGACGCGTTCCGATTCGTCGGGGGGCAAGCGCTCTTCCTTCTTGCGCCGGGTGAGCGTGCGCGGCGAGATCTGCACGATGTGGGCCATCTCGCTATTAGAAAGGCCTAGCCGGTGTTGCACCGTGCTTAGCGCTTCGGTTGGTAGGCCCTCTGACACCTTCTTCGCGGCCGTCGGCAGGTCCCAGGACGAATAGGTCTCACCTTGCCAGCTCGCCTGGTGCACGCCGGACTGGTTGTCAGCAGGGTAGCTCTGCGATTTTCTACCCTGGCCTCTGCGAGCGAGGACTTTTGCTTTGGTGTCCCTTATCATGGCTAGGCAATTTGGCGATTAGGGGTGAGCCATTTTGCTCAGTATACGACTGCTCCTCGCTCAGGTTCTATAAGTTCATTGTTTTGCTTCTACCGTCGCAGACAATTGCTGGCCACGTTGGGGCGCCTAGCTTCGTCTTGTGTTTCTTTCGATAGACGATGCTGCGGATGTGTTCTCGCGACAGAAAGTACTCCTCGGCCAGTTTCCCCACTGCCTCTTCCACCTTGACGCCCTGCCGGCGCTGCTGCCGGAACGCACGCACGATGCGCCGGTCCCGTGCCGCCAGGTCCAATGCCCGCAACACTCGCTCATCGCGCAGCGCCTCA
>JAHEMB010000287.1:1452-5639 GCA_024643915.1 Rhodothermaceae bacterium
TGCATCGTATCGAGTTTCGCCAACAGAGAAGAAAGATTTCAGGCTGCCCGCAGCACACTGAGCCGGTGAGCAAACCCTTCTACCAGCCCAGCCAAGAAGCACCCTATACGCGCGTGGCCTTGGCCCGGCGCTACGCCCGCATCATTCAGGCTTACGGACGCGAGGTTTCTTTCAAAACACTTGCTATTGCCGCCAATATTCAATATGTATATCTAACGCAAGTTGTGGTCTGGGGCAGATAGTTGAAAAGGGCGATCTCCATGTGAGATGTTGAGCGGGTAGGCTTTTACATCTGATCCTGCTGAACTCCGGGCCATGGAAATCGCCCTTATTGCAATCTGCCGCCTCGCCGCCGGTTTTCTCAAAGCCTACGGGCATTGATTTATGACTATGCCCGTAAATGCGTGCAGGCGAGAGGACGAGACCTGTACGTTCAGATTGGACACTAAAAGTTTCCCACTAAAGGAGGGGGCGTGTATGTTGGAGGAGCCCCTAAAAAGGCAACGAAGTCGTCAGGTGAAGGTGCGCTGAGGTCTGGCCTTTCTCGGCTCAAGCGTGTTTCTCCACAAGCTCTAGCTAAGCTGTCGACCACTTAACGCCCCTATTTATGGTGACCCCGAAACGTAGTATCGATCTTGGTATCTGGGGGTTAGCCCTGGGCTACTTCGTTTTCTACGTCCCTTACAGCGCGCTGACCAAAGCCCTTTCCAAGGGGTTGCTCCCCGGCATGGAGGGGCCTGTACCGGGCTTTGAGCTTTTGCCGGCTACCGCTATCGCCACCACGCTTACGCTGCCGCTTTTCATCACCGTGGCGGGATGGTGGAAGTACGTACCGAACCGGGGGCACTTCCTGGGCCTTCCCTTTCCAATACCCCGGTGGCAGACTCTCATCTCGGGGATGGCTACGGCCGTTATTATTGCCACCACCACGCTGAATTACACGTTTGTCGGCATCTCCATCGTCTTTGCGCTGTTGATGATGCGGGGCGGGGTGCTGATCCTGTCGCCTGTCATCGACTTTTTCTTCAAGCGTAAGGTGAACTGGTATTCGTGGATGGCGCTGGTGCTGAGCCTGATCGCCGTCAGCGTTGCTTTTGCCGAGCAGGGGGGGTACTTCTTGACGCTGATGGCCGCGCTCAACGTGGGAGCCTATCTCGTGGGCTATATGTTCCGCCTCCAGTTCATGACCCGGATTGCCAAGTCGAAGCGGCACGCCGTGAACATGCAGTTCTTTGTGGAAGAGACCTTCGTGGCTGCCGTCACGCTGCTGACTGCCCTGGCGTTGTTGGCGTTCATTGGGCAAGGCACTATTATGATGGAACTGCGTGCAGGCTTTACGACCTTTCTGACGAGCAAGCTGGTGGTCCCGGCCTTCCTCATCGGGTGCCTCTATGCGTGCCTCTATATGTTCGGCTCGCGCATTTACCTCGACCATCGAGAGAACACCTTCTGCATCCCGCTCAACCGATGCGCCAGCCTCCTCTCAGGCGTGGTGGCCTCATACGCGCTGGTCTTTTTGCTGGGCCAGAGCATGCCCAGTTCCCAGCAACTCCTGGCGGCGGGCATCCTGGTGGCCGCTATCTTTTTCCTGGGTTTCCCAGCGTGGCAGGAAAGAGGGCAGAGGGGCAGCAACGCTATCCTGCCCCATCTTGCCCGGCGCGCGTTCTTGTTCATCTGCAACGACAACGTCTGCCGCTCGCCGATGGCGCAGGCCATCTGTAGGGACGAACTCGTGTCCCTGCTGAATCTCTCCCCCGATGCTCTGGCTGCTACGAACAGGCAGGTGAGAAGTGCTGGGTTAACAGCCATCCCCGGCGCGCCAATGTCCGCAGGCGCTTTGCAGGCCCTGCGCCTGCGCGGGGTGACGCCCCACGAACACGCCTCGCAGAAGGTTTCGGCAACCCTGATCGAACAGGCTGACGTGATCTACTGCATGACGGCACAGCAGTGCCAGGCCTTGGTGGAACGCTTTCCCGAGGCCGCGCCCAAGGTCCACCGCCTCGACCCCAACGGCGATTTGATCAAAGGACCCGGCGGGGATATTCTTGAGAAGCTGGCCGAGCAGATGCAGCAGGTGATTCGGCAGCGGTTGCAGGCCCTGGAATGGGCCGTGGCCTAGGTATTCCCAGCCAACAGCGCCACAGGGCCATGCAAACTATTGTTCAAGGCTTGTGGATCGGCGAGGCGTTGTCGGTCATGGAGCAACTTTCCATCGGTTCCTACCTGGCGCACGGACATGCGTATCATCTGTATGTATACGACGAGGTGCAGCACGTCCCGGAAGGGGTGGTTGTACGGGACGGAAACGAGATTCTGCCTGCCTCCATGATTTTTCAATACAAGCACTACCAGAGCTATGCCGGTTTTGCTAACTATTTTCGCTATAAGCTGTTGTTAGAGCGGGGGGGCTGGTGGGCTGACATGGACACGGTTTGTATTCGACCCTTCGACTTCGATGAGGCGTATGTCTTCGCTTCAGAAACCTACGGCGCAAATCAATATGTTGCCAGCGCGACGATCAAAGCCCCGGCGGGCAGCGCAGTGATGGCCTATGCCTGGGACGTCTGTCGGGCTAAAGATCCGCAAACGTTGGCCTGGGGCGAAACCGGCCCCCGGCTAATGAGTGAGGCGGTACCAGCCTGCGGCCTCGAGGCTTACGTCCGGCGTCCTGAAGTCTTTTGCCCCGTCGCCTGCGAGGCTTGGGAGACGGTGCTCGATCCCGAGATGACTTGGCCCTTTGACGACGCTACCTATGCCGTCCACCTGTGGCACGAAATGTGGCGTGATGCCGGGCAGGACAAGCACGGTCCCTTCCCGACCGGCTGCCTCTACGAGCAACTCAAGCGGCGATATCTGTCTGAATGAAGCTACCCCGCGTCTTTCTGGCCGACCCGGACATGCCCAACTGGGCGCTGGAAAACGACCTGGTGCTGACGCGACAGGCTTTGCGCGGCACGGTGCAGTTCTCCTCGCTGGCAGCATGCACCTGTATCCATGCGGTCTGGTGGAAGAAATTGGAGGAGATCTCTCCGAGTCGCCTCGTGGGGAAGCGTATCATCGCGCACGTGCCCGGTGAGCCGTACCGCTACCTGGCCCGCCCCGATTTTCACCGCGCCGCGGCTGTGGTGGGCCGGTGGGTGGCCCAGTCTGAGCAGGCTCGGCGGCAGCTGGCCCGGGTGGGCATCTCCAGTGTGCACATCCCCTACACGGTGGACGTGGAGACTTTCCGTCCCCTCCCCCCCGACGATTCGGCGCTGCAGGAGGTACGCCGGCGCTGGCAAATTCCGGCAGAAGGGTACCTGATCAGTAACTTCCTGCGCGATACGGCGGCAGACTTGACCACGCCCAACGTGATGAAGGGGCCGAGGCTTTTTCTGGAACTGCTCCGCGGCCTGGTAGCGCGTGGGTACCGCATCCACGTGCTGCTGGCCGGCCCGCGTCGGTTCTGGATGCGCCGGAGGCTGGCCGAACACGGCATCCCGTTTACGTTCGTGGGCGAGCGCGTTGAGGAAGACGACATGGACGTTAACACGCTGCCCCATGCCCTCTTGAACCTGTTGTATAACCTGAGCGACCTCTACGTGGTGAGCAGCCGTACCGAGGGCGGACCGCGCTCACTCCTGGAAGCTGCCTCAGCCCGATGCAAGGTCGTCAGCACCTGCGTAGGGATTGCCCCGGACCTGCTGGAGCCGGCCTGCCTCTTCGCCTCTCCGGTGGAGGCTGTGCGGATCATCGAAGAGGATATCGTAGAGGGTTCGCTGGAGGCGACGGTGGCGCCGCAGGCACAACGGATCCTGGTGCATCATCAGCCTGCAGCGGTGGCACCGCTTTTCCGGCGCCTCTACGCCGAACTTGAGCAGGTACCCCCTGTGCGGGCGCTGCCGCGCCGACACGCCTTACGGCCTCGGCGCGTCGGCACGGCGGACGATGGGTTCTTCCGGCCTTGGGATCCTGCACGGCCTGCCGAGGCTCGTTCTGCCGGGGACCGGGCGCCTCGGGTCGTCGGGTTTCTGCATGCCTCCGGCAAACCGCGCGCCAGGGCGGAGACGCCCCAGGAGCTCGACCTGCCCGGCGTCCTGCGAGAGAGCGGCTTCGGCGTCGAAGAGAACCAGGTGCGGCCCGGCGTTCGGGTCTACGTCCTCGATGCGCCGGAGCTTGAGGCGGCAGATCTCGCGGCGTTGCAGCAG
>JAHEMB010000288.1 GCA_024643915.1 Rhodothermaceae bacterium
CATCCGCAGGGCCTGGTCGGGCACCGAGCTGCCGATCATCATGCTCACCGCGAAGTCGCAGGTCGCGGACCTGGTCAAGGGGCTCGATGCGGGCGGCATCGCCAAGGCCCAGCTCTTGCTGGAGGCTCGATGCGCCGAAGCTACCACCCGTCGAGACAGTAGCATAAAAGGTTTGCCGCGCGCCCTGCCCGTCCGAGGCGACGAGGCGGAGGCGAGCGCCGAGAGCAGATCGGTTGGCCGTGCGCCCTTCGAGGAGGATCGTCGTCCAGGCATGGCCGGAGCCGGGATTTTCGAGGAGGATGTTCTGGAAGACATCGCCCTCCAGGGCGCCCCCCATCACGGCGTAGATATCCTGGTCGCCGTCGTTGTCCAGGTCGCCGAAAGCGATGCCGTGGCCTTTCTGCAGGTGCCCGAAGCCGCCCTCGAAGGTCACCTCCTCGAAGCTCGCGCCCTCCCTGTTGCGAAACATCCGATTAGGCATGAGCGAGAAGAGGTCGATACCCCCCGTGCCGACGTAGAAATCAAGAAAGCCGTCGTTGTCCAGGTCGCCGACGTTCGTGCCCATCGTATACATCAGCCGGTCCAACCCCATCTCCGACGTGGCATCCTCGAACGTCCCGTCGCCCCGGTTGCGGTAGAGGCGGGGCAGTTCCACCTCCACCGGCAGACCGAGGAACTCGGCGGCAACATCCTGCCCCATGCGCGTGAAGTGGCGGGAGTCGTAGGCCGAGACGAAGAGGTCCTCGTCGCCGTCGTGGTCAACATCCCAGAACCAGGCAGGGAAGCTGAAGAAGGGCGCCTGCACGCCGGCCTGTGCCGCCCGCTCGGCGAAGCGCCACACTTCGCCGTCGCCGCCGAGGTTGACGTAGAGCCGGTTGGGGCCGCCCATGATGGAGAGGTACAGGTCCTGCAACCCGTCGTTGTTTACGTCTCCCCACACGGCGGCCTTCACGTAAGCCCGCACGTCCAGGCCCACCGGTTGCGCCGCCTCGGTAAAAGTGCCGTCGCCGTTGTTGACGAACAGCTCGCTGGGGTGGTCCGCACCGCCTTCGGAGAGGTCGCCGGTGAAGAAGTTCAGCGCCTGGTCGGACTCGTTCCCTACGAACAGGTCAACCCAGCCGTCGTTGTTAAAATCGCCCCAGGCGGCGGTCTGGGTAGGGTGGTAGGAGAGAACGCCCGCCCGCAGCGTCACGTCCTCGAACGTTCCGTCGCCGTTGTTTCGCAGGAGGGAATTGGGATGTGCGCCCGCCGCACCCAGCCACGCGCCCCGCAGCACGAAAACGTCCACGAAGCCGTCGTTGTCGTAGTCGGCATCGACTGTATTGAGGCCGCCCGTGAGGCCCACCAGCCCGGCCTGCTCGGTGTGATCGACGAAGCCGCCCGCGCCGTTGCTCAGGTAGAGGGCCATCGGCCCGCGCGTACCATAGGAAGTGGCGAGGATGTCGAGATGGCCGTCGTTGTTGAAGTCCTCCACGCTGACGCCCCCCGCCAGGGCCACCTGGTCCACGCCCAGGTCCATCGCCACGTCGGGGAAGGGCGGGAAGGCGGCGCCGGGCCGGGTTTCGATGCCGGGGATGAGCCAGGACGCCGGCACGCCCTCGGGGTACTCACCGAGTGTCATGTAGGCGATGTTGAGGAGCCAGCGCGCCTGCAAGTCGTCCGGGAAGCGGGCCAGGATCTGCTCATAGAGGGCGACGGCTTGCCGCGAGCCGTCCTGCAACACGTGGATGCCCGAGCCGGTGATGGGCAGGATGCACGCCCGCGCCGACGGGTTCGCCACGCAGTTCTCCTGCTCGCCCAGCCGCATATAGGCGATGGCAAGGGCATCGTAGAGCGGCTTGCTGGCCGGGGTGACGCCGCGCACCCCTGTCCGCTGCATCACCTGGGTGAGTTGCTCGATGGCTTCGCGCGTCTGGCCCGCGTAGAGGAGTTCGTTGGCGTAGTGGTACCAGGATGCCAGTTGCTCCTGCCCGGTCGTGGCCCTGGTGGCGGCGCGCAGCACCTCGGCCCGGCGGCTGTTGAGGTGAAAATAGTCCATGGGCCGGGCCAGGGCATCCTCGTGGATCCGGTCGAGCAGGGCCACCATCTCCGCCGTCCCCGCCCCCTCGATGCGCACATACGGCGCAGGGCGCCCTGTCTCCGTCGCCGCCTCCCCCCCACACCCCACCCCCATCCCCACGAGGGCAACGAGGCATGCGACGAGAAGAGAGAAGGAGGGGCGCATGACGATGGTGGCTTCGGGGCGCGGTTCCAACGGAAAAAATAAACAAAAGTCCCAGGCATGACTTCAAGACGCATATCGCGTGATCCTACCCTTGTGTATTCCCTTGCGAGACGCAGGATTATTATCTTGGGTGACCGTCCTCAGCACCCTTTTCCCTCATGCCGCACCGCTCGCCTCTCACCACGCTGCTGTTCGCCCTCCTACTCGCCGCGGTCGCCGAGGGGTGCGGGGGTGAGGGCGCGTTACCCGATCCCTCGTCGGAGGCATACCGGCAGGCGGTGACGGCTTTCTACACCGGAGTGGCCGCCATCCAGGTGGGCGAGGACCGGCGGGCGGAGGCACGGCTGACGGAGGTGACGGAGTTGGTGCCACAGGAGCCCGCCGCGTGGGCCAACCTCGGCCTGCTTGCCCTCCGCCGCCAACAACTCGACTTGGCCGGGGAGCGGCTTGAAGAAGCCCGCGAACGCGCCCCTGACGACCCCCGGATCCTGCTGCTCTCCGGCCTGCTGGCGCGGGAGCAGGGACGGCGCGACGAGGCCGTGGCGTACTTGCGGCGGGCACGGGCAGCGGACCCGCAGAATCTGAAGGCCGCCTACGCCCTCGCGGGGCTCGTGGAAGAAACGGACGCCGCTTCGGCCCGCGCCCTGCTGGATACTCTCCAGACCCTACAGCCGGACAACCTGGCCCTCCTGCTCGAACGCGCCCGCCTCGCCGCCGCTCAGGGCGAGGACGCAGCCTTCCGCACCACTGTCGCGCGCCTGGCGCAGCAGGCCGCCGACTGGCCGCGCGAAGCGCAGGAGCAACTGCGCGCCCTCGAAGCCGCCGACCCGGCCAGCGCTGTCACGCCCCTGGCTTTCCTGACGAACGTGCTCAAGCGCGTGCCGGCTTACCGCGACGACCTCGCCGCGTTGCAATCGCCCCCTGAGCAACTGGGCGAGTTGATCCCCGGCTTCCTACGCCTGGCCCCGCCGTCGCCGGCTCCGGCGCCTCCGGACACCACCCTCACCTTTGCCCCCGAGACCCTGCCCGTCGCGGTGCCAGAGGGGCCGTGGACGTGGCTTCGGGCGGTCGTCCTGCGCGAGGACGGGCCGCCCACTTTCGTCGCGGCAAACGGGCATGAGGTGTGGATCGAGCCGGACACACGGCTGCCTTTTCCGGGCGGCGCTTCGACCACACCGCCCACGCCTGCCGGGATCGTCGCGCTCGATTACGATTACGACTTCGAGGCAGACCTGGCACTGGCAGGCGCCGGGGGGCTGCACCTCCTCCAGCAGCAGAGCGCAGGCACGTTCGTCGACGTGACGGCCCAGCTCGGCCTGCCCGCCCCCGTCCTCAATGCCGCCTACACGGGTGCGTGGACGGCCGATCTGGACCTGGAGGGCGACCTCGACTTGGTCCTCGGCACGCGCGGCGGGCCGCCCACCGTCCTCCGCAACAACGGCGACGGCACCTTCTCCGCGTGGGATCTCTTCACGGAGATCGACGGCTTGCGCGCGTTCGCATGGGCCGACCTCGACGCCGACGGCGACCCCGACGCCGCCCTCCTCGACGCCGGCAGACGTCTGCGCATCTTCACAAACGAGCGTTCCCGCCGCTTCCAGCCGCGTCCCTTGCCCGAATTGCCCGGCGCAGCCGTGGCCCTCGACGTGGCGGACCTCGACAGCGATGGGCTGTTCGACCTGCTCCTTCTCGATGCCGGCGGCGTGGTGCATCGACGCTCAGGAGAAACCGGACAGGTAGAGGCCATTGCCCGCTGGCCCGGCCTGGCAGATACGCTCGGCGACGAAGCGCAACTCGTGGCGACGGACCTGGACAACAATGGCACGCTTGATCTGGTGGCCTTCGCCGGACCGAAAACGCAGGTGTGGCTGGCCGACGCGCAGCACCAACTCCGTCCCCACGCGATCCTGCCTGATGGGCGCTTCTTCTCCACAGCAGATGTGACGGGCGACGGAAGGCTCGACCTGCTCGGCGTGACGGAAGACGGCGCAGCGTTGCGGCTGGCAAACTTTGGCGAAAAGAACTATCACTCGAAAAGCATCCGCCCGCGCGCGGCCCAGGCGCTGGGGGACCGGCGGATCAATCCGTTCGGGCTGGGCGGCGAGATCGAGGTGCGCGCCGGGCTGCTCTTCCAGAAACAGCCCATCACCGCGCCGAGCCTGCACTTCGGCCTGGGAGACCACGCGGAGATCGACGTGGCCCGCATCACCTGGCCCAACGGCGACGTGCAGGCCGAGTTCGAACTGCTCTCCGACGAACTGGCCCTCACGCGGCAACGCCTCAAAGGCTCCTGCCCCTGGCTCTTTACCTACGACGGCGAAGGGATGCACTTCGTCACCGACTTCCTCTGGCGCTCGCCCCTCGGCCTCGCCATCAACGCGCAGGAGACGGCGGGCGTGATGATGACCGAGGACCGCGTAAAAATCCGGGGCGACCAGCTCGTGGCCCGCGACGGCTTCTACGACGTGCGCATCACGGCCGAGTTGTGGGAGACGCACTTCTTCGACCACGTCGCCCTCCTCGTCGTCGATCATCCCGCCGAGGTCGAAATTTTCGTGGATGAGCGCTTCGCCTTTCCGCCGCCCGATCTCTCTGTGCGCCCCACCGCCCCGCCACGCCCCGTCGCACAGGCATGGGACGAGCGAGGCAGGGACGTAACCGACCGTCTCCGCACCCGCGACGGACGTTACCTCGACACGTTCGAACTCGGCCCCTACCAGGGCGTCGCCCAGCCGCATTTCGTCGAGATCGACCTGGGCGAGGACGTGCCGGAGGGCGGGCCGCTGTGGCTCGTCGCCGAGGGCTGGCTGCGCCCGACCGACAGTTCCATCAACGTCGCCCTGAGCCAGGGGGGGCACACGCCGCCGCAGGGCCTGCGGCTGGAGGCGCCGGACGGCGCGGGCGGCTGGATGGTGGTTCATCCGAACCTGGGTTTCCCTGCCGGAAAGCACAAGACCATCCTGATCGACCTGACGGGCGTTTTCCGCCCCGGCACGCCGCGCCGCCTGCGCCTGCATACCAACCTGGAAATCTATTGGGACGCCCTTGGCTGGGCCACCGGGCTGCCGGAAGCCGCCCTCAAAACGCAACTTCTGCCGCCCGAAACGGCGGAGCTGCGCTACCGGGGTTTCTCGGTGGTCCACGAACCGAACCGCTCCTCACCCGAGACGCCGGCTTACAACCAGCTCGCCGGCACCGCGCCCGTCTGGCGCGACCTTATCGGCTACTACACCCGCTTCGGCGACGTGCGCGAACTCCTCGAACAGATCGACGACCGCTACGTCATCATGAACGCGGGCGACGAGATGGCCTTCCGCTTCCCCGCCCCGCCGCCTCCCCCCGAGGGCTGGACCCGCGACTTCATCCTCATCGGCGACGGCTGGGTGAAGGACGGCGACTAC
>JAHEMB010000289.1 GCA_024643915.1 Rhodothermaceae bacterium
ATAGCTGATGAGGCGGCCCCCCGGGGTTGTATGCCGCAACACAACCGTGACGCTGTCCGCGGCGATAAGCCCCTGGTTGTTGAGACGAACAGCGACGCTCATCTGCGAATCAGCCGGCACGGGCGCCACCGGGTTGATCGAGATGTCGGAAGCATCCAGGCGAAAATCCGGGGCGGTAGGAAGGGCCAGTTTAGTAGCCGGGTCGCCGATGAGATTGAACTGGAGGAGGTGTTTGACGGTGAGGAAATCAGTAAACGAGCGGGCGGTGTGTTCCTTGGCTTCCTGAATAGCGAGCCCCACCACACGCAACGTATCGCGGAAGACGAGGTCAACCAAGGGATCGTTCAGGCGCGCCGACGTACTAATGACTCCCTGATCGGAGGAGCCCCAGTGGGCGATAGCCCCATTCAACGAACCCACCACAAGCTGCTCCCCGAAGGAGGGCAGGCTCGCCACTTCGAACTGCCCACCGGCGAAGGACCCGGTACGGCATCCCAGCGAAACCACCATCGGTAGGCGAGCAGCATTATCGAATTCATCTGGAGAGTCGGTCACGATCTCCCAGGTATGGGCAGCGGAATGGCCGAAGTAGTTGATCCAACCGGCGCCTTGGCGAAAAGCGGCCCGGAGCGAATCCTGAAAGCTGGGATCGAGGGGCAGGAACGCCTGCTTGAAAAACTGCAACGTGTCCATCCCGGCAGGGACGGTCGCGGCAATGTCGCCCCACCGGAGGGTATGTGATTGAAGATTGCTCTGCTCGCCCAATGAACCGCCACCCGCCAGCAGTAGCATACGCTTCTGCCAGGGTTGCAGCGGCGTCGCTTCATACGATTGCAGCTTCTGCAGAAAGAGCAGGCCCTCCTCGTTGGTGCGTGCCGTGATGCGCCCAATGGCCATAAATTCTGACCAATCGGCCGGTCCATTTACCTGCATTGCGAACCACCCATCGGAGGGCGCATAGCCAAAAGAGGTACTGCCCAGACTTCCAACGACCGGTCCTTATCGGGCGGGAAGGGAGCATCGCCCCATAGCAGCAGGAAACGGGGTGGGGTGTTCCACTGTCGCGTCTGACGGAGAAAGCGGCGGATGGCGAGCGGCGTGGGCCGGCCATAATCGAACTGGTCGAAGATGTCGCGCACGTCGACGACTTGAACCGTGTAACCGCTTGCCTCCCGATATGCTGCCATGGCCTGTGCTGAGGCATGAAGCCCCGGCGCCGTCACGATGAGGTAATCGGCGGCGTTCGCACGGGCGGTCAGGTTGCTTGGCGTGTCGATCGCTACGGCGGCGGGGCGGAGAAATTGCTCCTGCCGTACCGTCCAGAAAGTCGTTGGCTGCTGCACCACCTCGGAGAACCGGACTTGGCTGCCTACAACGGGGGCCGCCAGGATGCGTTGCAACGAAGGCGCGAAGACGTGGGCCGTCGCGCCTGTGTAGCCGTCGGCAGTTAAATTATAGGAACCGGCCTCAACCAGGTCGAAAGAAAGCTGATCGGCGGTTGTTGCCAGCCTGCGGACGTAGGAGGCCTCGATCCAGTCCAGTAAAACACGGTTGGGGGTGCCGTTAAACTCGTTGTGGGAGGTGATTCTCAGTTGGAGTATCCCATCGTTCGGAACCTGGTTCTGCGGCAGGCTAAAAGCGATCTCCCGAAAAGCGTATCCGCTCCAGTCCGCTTCACCAAATTGCTGAAAGGCCAGGCTGCCGTTGTTGAGGATCCTGGCTTCCACCGTAATCCGGTGGCGAGAGGCCGATTCGCTGTTAAACCGGAGGCGGATGTGTGCCATCTCTGTGCTGAGCGTGGCAGCTTTCAGGGCGAGATTGAAGTTTTGCGTGACCGGGTCCGTGTTGGTGTGGCTGAAGTGCTGCCAGTAGAAACCCTCGCCGCGCGTGTATAAAGGATGCCCGGCATCGAAAGAATCACCGTAGTAGTAGGTCCGATCCACTTCGTAATGCACTGTGTCGCGTACCGTATCAACTTCGGCAAAGCCGGACTGATGGGGGGCAGCCGCTTGCACATCGTAACGTAAACCAGGGTCGCCCCCCCAGGTGAGCCAGTAGAAGGTGGTATCCGTATAGAGACTGTAAAAGGTGCTGCTCTGAAGGGAAGGGTCGTCCTGGTAGGCCCATGCCTCATCGGTGCCCCGGTTACGCCTGCCGACGAAGGACACGCGATGAGCGGTTTGGAGCGAGGTCGCACCGTCTCCTGTGGACCATATCGGAATCTCCTGGCCATTCTCGAAAAGACGGAGCGTGCGCGGGCTGATAGCGGCCAGCGGCGCGCCTGCTGCTTGCAGTTGCGCGCCGTCGAGCGCATAGACGCCGTCTTCCACCACGGCAAGCTTCAGGTACGGCCTGTCCGGGGCATACCAGGTGGGGTCAAAGTCAAGGGTCTGGGCAGTAGCATACCCGCCGAGGAGGTAAGGCGCCAGAAACAGAAACCCGCCGAGGAGAAGAAGAGAACGCATGATAACAGCTTGGCGCGCGTTTGATGAGATCCCCACGCACATAAGACAAGACCCGCGCCCTATGCCCTAGCCCGCTAGGCGCTCTTAAGGGCCCTATCCTGAGGGACTTAGAGAAAAGATACTCTTGGGAGGAATGGAAGTCCAGGGCAAAGCAATGGGCGGTGATACCGGCTAGCTCCATTGCTCATAAGGCACAAGGAGGTTGCGCTCTTGCCTCTGCTCGGCTCCAAGGTCGTGCGTCAGGATAGGCGTTCCGTGAACTTCTTCTGTTATCTCAATGCGCGGATCGTCTTTGAGTTCATAGAGCAGCTTGGCGGAGTCGAACAGGATGCCGAAGACGGTACCGAGGAGTTTCGAGGGTCCTCTGGCGTTGCGCCACTGGGCCCGCGCCCGCGCCCGCATAACGGTCCATCTCGTCTGTATACGATGCTGCCTACATCGCTCATGCTTCCGGTAATGATACACCACCGAATCAAGGCACACCACTTCCCCGACGTGCTTGAGTAGCCTGAGGGCATAGTCAATGTCCTGCGTACGTCGCAACTGTTCATCGAAGGGCCCGACTTGGTCGATGACGTCACGCTTCATTAAACACCCATTGAGATGAAAGGGCGATTTGTAGCCGAAGCGAAGCCGATGCAACAGTTCTTGGGGGGAGGTGCCAGCCCGCAGGCGTCGCAGTTCCAGCAGGAGCCCCTTGCTCAAAATAGCGAAGCTGCCGATGACGAGGTCGGCCGGGGGAGCACCAGGCTGCATGGCAGCAGCATACCGTAGTGCGAGACTGTCCTCCGGCAACGCGTCATCGGCATCGAGAATGGCTACATAGTTGCCGCAGGCTTGCCGAAGCGCGCAGTTGAGCGTCGCTGCTTTGCCTTGATTTTTATGGTAGAGGTAGGTCACGCGCCGATCATAACACGGCCGAGCAGGGTCCGTGAACGCCTCCACCACATACGCCGTATCATCGGTCGATCCGTCATCAGCGCAGATGATCTCAATGTCTCTCATCGTTCCGCTGAGCACTGACGAAATAGCATTGTCAACCAGGTGCCCCATGTTGTAGGTAGGAATGATGACACTGACTTTGACAGGAACTGACATGAGGGAGGGGGGAGGAGTCAGGGTTGAATGACGTCTTCAAGATAAAGAATGCAATATCTTCCGGTATCAGGAATCTAGATATAAGTCCGGACGGGGTGTAGCATCAAGCACATTCGACATAGATTCCACAGAGCAGGGGAGGAAGAAGGCTACAATCGAGGATAGGAAATTCGCGGATATTATGCCAGCAACTCCGATCGGTTTCAACTAAGAATGTGGCGAAAGCACAGAAAGAAATATTTGTACTGCTGGCGCGCCTGCGTTGCTCGATGAGACGAGAGGCTGCAGCGCTGCTTTCTCGTACATCGGAGCGCCCAGCCTACGCAATAAACAGGCCCGCGATGTCGAGTACTGCCTGCGTCGAGAGCGGCTGTAACAGGTTGCGGATGGCAGCGGCGTGCCGTGACGAGGACGCTTTCGCTGCTCCTGAACTCGAGGCCTGAGAAGTCGAACGTGAGCTTGGCGATGGCAGCATCCCCTCTTCTACACCTCCGCACAGCAGAGATCAATCTTGCGCGAAGAGCCGCCGGGCGAAGGTGGGCAGGGCGAAGGCGGCGCGGTGGATGTCCGTGTTGTAGTAACGCAGGGCCTCGGCGAACGGGGCGAGCTGGGCCGCGGCGTGCGCCGTATCGAAGTCGCTGAGCGGGTGCAGCGCCTTGGAGGCGATAAGAAACGACCACAGGCCCATGGGATAGGTGGGCACATAGGCGAGGTAGAGGTGTACCTCGGCAAAGAGCCGATCGAGGACGCCGTGTGCTTCAGCGATGAGGCCGTGGAAGGCCGGATCGAAGGGCGACTCGGCCTGGGTGACGAGGAGGCCGCGCGCGGTCAGGGCCCGGGCGCAGGCGCGGTAGAATGCCTCGCCGAAGAGGCCCTCGGCAAAGCCCACCGGGTCCGTCGAGTCGACGAGGATGAGGTCGTAGCTGCCGGCCTCGGCATTGTTGACGAAGGCCACGCCGTCGGCCACGTGGATCGTCAGGCGGTCGTCGTCCAGGGCCGAGGCGACGGTGGGGAAGAACCGGCGCGACGCCTCAAGCACGAGGCCGTCGATCTCCACCAGGTCCACGTGGCCGACGTGCTCGTGGCGAAGCACCTCACGCACCGTCCCCCCATCGCCGCCGCCGACGACGAGGACGCGCCGGGGCGCATCGCCGTCGAGGAGGCAGAGGGCCGGGTGGGCGATCATCTCGTGGTAGACGAACTCGTCGTGCTCGGTTAGCATCACCAGCCCATCGAGCAGCATCAGCCTTCCGAAGGCGTCCGTTTCGAGGACCTGCACCTGCTGGTAGTCGCTGCGCTCGCTGAAGAGGATGTCTTCGACGGCGAACGTCAGCCCCGTCCGCCCCTGCCAATACTCGGTGTACCGGAACTGATGCTGTTTCTCGTCGGCCATGCCGTTCAGTCGATGCCTCGATGATTCGCGTAAAAGAAGATAGCTTGCATTAGAATGGCTATCAGCGGTCAGCTTTTTTAATCAGTAAGCTGAACGCTGATGGCTGATCGCTCGCTGCTCACAACCGCTCCTTGTACTCCAGGAAAAGCGCGCGGAAGAGCATGTAGGCGGCCTCGGCGGTCTCGCTCGTGAACCAGTAGTTGATACCTGCGCCCACGGCCGCCCCGGCAATGGGGATCGTCTGCGCCAGCTTCCGCCCCACGATGTTCTTGGCGATCTCGCGGGGGAGGTGGCGGTTCTGCTCCCTGAAGGTGCCCGTCACGCGGCCCTTGTAGGCCAGGTCGTTGGCGAAGGCGGCGGCGGCTACGTTGATCTCGCGGAGGGCGTCACTCTTAGCCTCGCGCGTGCCTGAGGCGGCCACGTTGTAGATGCTCAGCACGAGCGGCTGGAAAGACGGGTCGCGCATGGGGAAGCCGTACGAGGCGCCGATCTGCTGGATGAGCCGCAGGTTGATGGTAAAGAGCAGCGGGATGTCCGCCGCGATGAGGACCGCCCCACCCAGCCCCGTGCCCCCGCCCTCGACGGCGGCCAGGATGGTGTTCTGGTTGAAGTAGCTGCGGGCCAGCGGGTCGAGCTTTTCAATGCTTTCGCCGCGCAGGTCCTCAATA
>JAHEMB010000290.1 GCA_024643915.1 Rhodothermaceae bacterium
GACGTATGAACGAAAGTGGAGAAGAAGATCGTCCACAACTTCATACGCTCGTACGTCCGCACGTAGTCACGCGCTGCGCAGGGCTTCGATGGGCTCGATGCGGGCGGCGCGGCGGGCGGGGGCGAGGCCGGCGACGAGGCTCACCAGAAGCGCTACGGCGAGGATGCCCAGCACCATCGGCAGGGAGACATAGAACAGGTCGAGGGGGGGCACACCGTACTGGGACAGGTACGTGTTGACGGCGAAGCCGATGCCCTGGTTGAGCAGCCAGCCCACCACGAGCCCCAGCACCCCGCCGAGGACGCCGAGCGTCCCGCTTTCGACGACGAAGAGCTTCTGCAAGTCGCTCTCGTCGCCGCCGACGGCTTTCATCACACCGATCTCGCGGTAGCGCTCCATCACATTCATCATCATCGTGTTGGCGATGCCGATGGTGGCGACGAGCAGGGCAATGAAGCCGATGATGCCGAGGGCGAGGTCCGCAATCAGGAAAAGCTTGTCGAGGCGGGCGAACTGCTCGCGGAAACTCGTGGTGAAGACGCCCATGTCCTCGATCTCCTGGCGCACGCGGGCGTGGGCCGCCGCGTCTTTGAGCTGCACGCGCGCGGCGGCGTAGCCCTCCCCGGTGGAGCGGGTCAGGAGGAGGTCGAGCGTGGAGAAGAAGGTAATCTTCTTCATCTGCCGCGCCGTCTCCAGGGGCATCAGCACGCGGACGAAGCCGGAGACGGTCTGCTCGTCTTCGGAGAGGAGGCCGGCCACGCGCATTGGCACGTTGTGCTTGCGGATGGGCAGCGGCGCCAGGCCCTGCGCGATCATCGGGGCGGCCACGCGGAGGGCGATGAGGTCGAGGCTGGCCGTGGTCATCACCACCGTATCGCCCACGGCGGCCTCGGCGGGGTCGTAGCCCAGCCGCCGCGCCATCGATGGAGCGATGAGCAGGGCCGAATCCGTCTCTGCGGTGAAGAAGGCGCCGACGCTGGGCTGGTACGCCGCCAGGTCGCCGAAACGCATCGGCACGGCCTCCACGGTCGCCACCACCTCGCGCTCGCCTTTTTCCACCTCGACGGGGAAGGCGATCTCGGGATAGGCCGCCAGCACCCCCTCAAGCTGCGCGATCACCTGGAGGAGGCTGTCGGTGATGGGGACGGCGGCGACGGTATCCAGCCAGGTGGTTTTGGCCTGGAAAGCGACGTCCTCCATCCCGTTGATGGGGTTGGGCGAGGAGGTGACGCGGAACGTGTTGTAGAGTTCGAGCGCGTTGAACTCGCTCCGGGCGCTACGCTGGAGGCCGGCGCCGTAGGAGAGGAGCGTCAGCAGGGCCGCCACGCCGATCAGCACGCCGACGAGCGTCATCAGGCTGCGGCTGCGGTTGCGCCGCAGATTGGCAAAAGCGAGGCGGATCAGATCGTCGAAGCGCATGGGAGGCGAACGGTGCGCTTCGCCGCTGGTTTCCCGGCCCGCTCACCGGAGCAGCGTCATCCGGCGGCTCTGCTGGAAGGCGGCGGCGACGAGGAGACGAGGTGCGAGACGACCGGGGCCGGGGGCGTCCTGCCTCACCCAAACCGCTTCCGCCGCCAGAGCAATTCGTCGAGGCTGTAGCGGCCGGGGCCGACGAAGAAGAGGCCGAAGAAGACGAAAGCCATCTTGAGTGCGTGCGCGGCCCCTTTCCACCCGTCGCCGCGCCCGAGGTGGCTGCCTGTAGCAACGACCATTGTCATAAAAAGAAACAGGCAGGCCGGGCGAAAGAAGAGGCCGAGTGCAATCAGCCCCCCGCCCACCGTCTCGGAAAGAGCTGCTACGAAGCCGAAAAAGACGTGGCCGAAGTCGATGCCGAAGTGGCCCATGGCGCCGCCGATGCGCTCCCACCGCTCCGGCCCGCCCATCAGCTTCCCCCAGCCGTGCAGAAAGATGTAGGCCAGCCCAACGCCGAGGCGCAGGACGAGCAGGCCAAAATCGCGGTATTGCTCTAGCTTCTCCCAGGCCATGTTTCCGCGTCCTATTTCTAAAGAGTGGCTGGCCTAAGATAGGCGGTAGCGCGTAGATCCTCCACCGAACCTGTCTCAGGGTAGCAGCATACCCCGGCGCAGACCGGCCCGCTCGCCGTCCACCGTCATCTCGAAAACGTAGAGGCCGGGGGCAAGGCGGCGGCCTGCCTCGTCGAGGCCGTTCCATTGAAGGCGATGGGCGCCGGCCTGTTGCAAGCGGTCCAGGAGGGCGCGGACGCGGCGGCCCAGCAGGTCATAGACGTAGACCTCGACGTGGGCGGCGTGGGCGAGTACGTACGGCAGCGCCGTCGCCGCACGGAACGGGTTGGGGTAAGGGGGTTCGAGCAGGTGCGACTTTTTCTGATCCGGTTGCTCGGTGGAGGTAGCCGCCGCCTCGGCGAAACGGTAGATACGCCCATCGAAAGCCGTGAGGTAGAGTTCGTTCGCTTCATCCACGCCGAATGCGGCGATGCCCAGATTCGTGTCGAACAGCTCCGTGTTGCCTAAAACGTCGGTCCCGTCGAGGTCGAGCGCCCAGATGCGGCCCGAGATGAAATCGGCATAAATGTACCGCCCGAACAGTTCCGGCACGCCCGCTCCCCGATAGACAAAGCCACCCGTCACCGAGCCGCCGGCGCTGTGGTCGTATTCCCACACGGGCAGCGTCAGCCCCTGTGTCGCACAGCCGCTCGACGGTTCGAAGCAGTGCGCGCCCTCCATCGTGTCCCAGCCGTAGTTGCCACCGTTCTCGATCACGTCGATCTCCTCGAAACGGTTCTGCCCGACGTCGCCGGTCCACAGCAGGCCCGTCTGGGCGTCGAACGAGAAGCGCCAGGGGTTGCGCAGCCCGTAGGCGAAGATCTCCTCTCGTCCGCCCGCGCCGCCAACAAACGGGTTGTCACTCGGGATGTCGTAGTTTCTCCCACCCGAGGGGTTATCCACGTCGAGGCGGAGGATCGCGCCGAGGAGGGTGGTGGGGTCCTGACCGTTCTCCTCGGGGTCGCCCCCCGAGCCGCCGTCGCCGAGGGCAATGTAGAGGAAGCCGTCCGGCCCGAAGCGGATCTGCCCGCCGTTATGGTTGCCGAAGGGCTGCGCCACTTCGAGCAGCACCAGCTCGCTCCCCTCTTGCGCGCGATTGGGGTCGTTCGGATCCACCGCAAAGCGGGAGACGACCGACCGGCGCGGGCCCGAGGCGGTATAGGAGGCAAAGACAAAGCCGTTGGCCTCGAAGTCCGGGTGGAAAGCCAGGCCCAGCAACCCCTGCTCGCCGCCACTCAGCACGCGGCTGCGGATGTCCATAAACGTCTCCGTCTCCGTCACCGCCGGGTCGTTCTCGAACACCCGGACGACGCCCGCCTGCTCCACCACAAAAAGACGGTTCGACCCGTCCCCGGCGTGCTGTAGATCGACGGGCTGGCTGAAGTTGAGCGCTGGAAAGGCCGGGCTGAGTTGGAGAGCGCCGTTCGTCTGCATCTGCTGCTGCGCGTCGCAGGCGGAGAGAGGCCAGGAGAAAAACAGGATGAGCGAGAACAGTTTCAGGGGCATGAGACCGAGAGGAAATAGGGGGACTGACAGAAAACCTTACGCCGCAGGCCACCGGAAAGCTTCCGGCCAAAAGGGGCGATTCCGCGTTCCAGAGGCTGCGGTTTTACCGGCCCGCGCCTGGCAGCTTCTCGTGAGATGCCTTTTGTGCCACGTTCGTTGCACCCGGTTTTGAACGGCGCCTCCTTGCGCCCAGTTCGATGCAGGGAGCGTTAGAGACTGTTTGGTAAGTCGATCTGGGCTACGCCGGGCGTTTTTTGGCCCCTCGCCGCCCGATACCCTTTGCCTTTGGCTCCGGTTTATTGGCCCGTACTTCCAGTACGCGCCTCAAAATCGGGTGACGCTGAATCGAAAAATCGCTCCGGCTCGCTAACCAGACTCCTCACCAAACAGTCTCTTAGCCCGGCACCCTTTCCGCGCGCAAGAAAGTATGTTTGCTCTGAAGTCGATTAATCGGCACCATGTACTCATTGTGGGCCTCGCCGTCCTCGTGGGACTTTTCCTCGTCTTCTGGCCGTTCTTCGAGCAGTGGGGGATGGACGAGGGCGCGCTCGTGAACGAGGAAACGGCAACGGCCTACACGCCTTCGGCTACGTTTGCCCCGGAGCGGGTGAGTTTCTCGGTGCAATTCAAAGACGAGGTGAGTCCGTACCGCTTGATGAGCATCTTCGTGATGCCGGGCGAGGCGGTGGAACTGAAAGCGGTCTTCACCGAGGCTAAAGGCTCTGCCGAGATCAAAACGTCGGCGGGCGCCATCCGTGAGACGGGACCGGAGGCGTGGGTGTGGACGGCACCCGATCAGCCCGGTCTCTACCCCCTCCACCTCACCGAAGGGCGCGCGGGCGAGACGATCACGCTCAACGCTTTCGTCAAGGTGCCGTTCGACCATAGCCAGGATGCCCTCAACGGCTACCGCATCGGCGACTATGCCGACGTGCCCCTCGATGGCAACCCCCTTTACAACGAGCCGGACGGCTTCGTGGAGGTGACGCCGGAGAACCAGGAGGCATACGTCTCGCCCCACTTCCAGCTCAAGCAGTTCGTCTGCAAGCAAGCCGCCGATTTCCCCAAATACCTCATCCTGCGTGAGCGGTTGCTGCTGAAGCTCGAAATGCTGCTCGAAGCGGTCAACGAGCGGGGCATCGCGGCCAACACGTTCCAC
The DNA here is from genome assembly GCA_024643915.1 of Rhodothermaceae bacterium. Taxonomy (GTDB): domain Bacteria; phylum Bacteroidota; class Rhodothermia; order Rhodothermales; family JAHEMB01; genus JAHEMB01. Next base: position 4,690 of record JAHEMB010000290.1, read on the forward strand.
GTGATGAGTGCCTTTCGCACGCCGTTCTACAATAAGTCCATCGGCAACCGGACCACCTACAGCCGCCACCTCTACGGCGGCGCCGCAGACCTCTTCATCGACACCGACGGCGACGATTACATGGACGACCTTGACGACGATGGCGAAGTGACCGTGGCAGAGGCCCGGTGGATGGCGGCCCTCGTTGAGGAGAAGACAGGCGCGCCGTGGTATCAGCCGTTCATCGGGGGTCTGGGTATCTACAGCCCGGCGCCGCACCGGGGGCCGTTCATCCATGTGGACGTGCGCGGGCAAAAGGCGCGGTGGTGAACCCGATCCCTTGACAAGTTGCCTCCGCTTTCGTTTCATTAGAGAAACGCCGAGCCCACCGGGGCGCAGGGCAGTCGTTCCGCCTTTCTTTCGCCTCTCCTCTCCCGGCCGCCGCCGCCGCCGCCTTTCTTTATCGCGACCTTCGTCTCTCGTCGCACGGTGGGCCATCGTACTGTGCCGGATCGATCCGGCGCACGCGACCTTTCAACCATTCCAACCGGAGGCATACCATGGAACGCCCCTGTACCCTGTTCTTGCTGCTGGCCGCTTTGCTGTTTTCGCTGCCTGCCCTCCCCGCTGCTGCCCAGGACGTAGACGACCAGCTCCTCATGATCCACGAGGATCACGTCTACCCGGACAAGATGATGGCGTACGAGAAAGTCGCGAAAGCCCTTAAGGATGCTTTCGCCAAGCACAATATCCCGAGCGGCTACCTGGCCGCCTCGACCGAGAACCTGCGCTACGTCTATATCACGCCGGTGGAGAACTACGGCAGCATCGACGGCCTCGACGCCACTTGGAATATGTTGTCCGAAAAGATGGGGAAGGAGGCGTTCGAGGAAATGATGAGCGGTTTCGAAGGCACCTACCCGTCGCACCGCG
>JAHEMB010000291.1 GCA_024643915.1 Rhodothermaceae bacterium
AAGGGCTCATGCTCGCCTGGCAGACTGACTTACCAAACAGTCTCTGAGAGAGGATCATATTGCATGGATGCCTTTACCCTGCCCAATGGACCGAGGTCTCTTCGGCGACCCCGCTCTCCACTCCCCAGCACCCTCGAATCCCCGTCACCCCGACGAACCGCCCCCCTCCTCTCGCGTTCAAGGTTGCACTTGTGAGTTTTTTGCCGTAACAAGCACGGATCCGTGTGCGCCCCTCTCACCTGTTCTCCTCCTCATGAGCCTCCAGAGTCCTCAGAAAACCGTTGAGACCATCCCCGAGGCCACCGTGCTCTTTGCCGGCGACTCGGGCGACGGGATGCAGCTTACCGGCTCCCAGTTCACCCTCGCCACGGCCTACGCCCGCAACGACCTGGCGACCCTGCCCGACTTCCCCGCCGAGATCCGCGCGCCCGCCGGCACCACCTATGGTGTCAGCGGCTTCCAACTCCACTTCGGCTCGGTCAACATCCGCACGCCGGGCGACGAGGTGGACCTGCTCGTGGCGATGAACCCGGCAGCCCTCAAGGTGAACCTGCACCGCGTCCGCCCCGGCGGCGCCATCCTCGTCAACGTCGATGCCTTCGTCAAGCGCGACCTGGACCTGGCCGGCTACGACGCGAACCCGCTCGAAGACGGCTCGCTTCGCCCCTACCAAGTCTTCGAGGTGCAGCTCACGATGATGACGCGGGAGGCGCTCAAGGACAGCGGGCTGGGCCAGAAGGAGATCGACCGCTCGAAGAACATGTTTGCGCTCGGCCTCGCCCTCTGGCTCTATTCGCGCCCGATGGAGCCTGCCCTCGACTGGATCCAGCAGAAGTTCAAGAAGACACCGGAGATCCTCGACGCCAACCTCCACCTGCTGAAGAAAGGCTTCCACTTCGGCGAGACGACCGAGGACTTCATCACCCGCTTCGAGGTGCGCCCAGCGAAGCTGGAGCCGGGGAAGTACCGCGCCATCCGGGGGGCACAGGCGCTCGCCCTTGGCCTCGTGGCGGCCAGCCGGGCCAGCGGCCTGCCCATCTTCTACGGCTCCTACCCCATAACCCCCGCCTCGGACATCCTCCACGAGCTGAGCCGCTACAAGAACTTCGGTGTGATGACGTTTCAGGCCGAAGACGAGATCGCCGCCGTGGGCGCGGCGCTTGGCGCCAGCTTCGGCGGGAGCCTGGGCGTGACGGCCACCTCGGGCCCCGGCCTCGCCCTCAAGGCCGAGACGGTGGGGCTGGGCGTGATGACCGAACTGCCGCTCGTCATCGTCAACATGCAGCGCGGCGGCCCCTCCACCGGTCTGCCGACAAAAACCGAACAGAGCGACTTGCTCCAGGCCCTCTACGGCCGCAACGGCGAGGCGCCCCTGCCCATCCTCGCCGCCTCCACCCCCGGCGACTGCTTCGAGACGGCCTACGAGGCGTGCCGCATCGCTGTCAAGTACATGACGCCCGTCATCCTCCTGGCCGACGGCTACCTGGGCACCGGCTCGGAACCCTGGCGCATCCCCGACCCCGACCAGCTCGCCGCTTTCAACGTCGAGTTCACCACGAAGACGAACCGGGAGGTAGACGGGCAGGACGTTTTTCTGCCGTACGTGCGCGACGAAAAAACCCTGTCGCGCCCGTGGGTCAAACCCGGCACGAAAGGGCTGGAGCACCGGCTGGGCGGCCTGGAGAAGCAGCACGAGACGGGCAACGTCAGCTACGACCCCGCCAACCACGAGTTCATGGTGAAGCTGCGCGCTGAGAAAGTCGAGCGCGTGACGCAGGACATCCCCCCTACGAAAATCTACGGCGAGGCGTCCGGCGACGTGCTCGTCGTCGGCTGGGGCTCCACAAGAGGCACCGTGGAAGCAGCCGTCGAACGCGCACGGGCGAAGGGCCTGAAGGTGGGCAGCATCCACCTCCGCTACATCAGCCCCCTCCCCCCCGACCTCGGCGAAATCTTCGGGCGGTTCGAGCACCTGCTTGTGCCCGAGATCAACGACGGGCAGCTTGTCCGCGTCCTGCGCGACCGGTTCCTGCTGCCGTTCGTCCCGCTCAACAAGATTCAGGGCCTGCCCTTCAAGGCCAGCGAGATCGTCGCAAAAATCGAAGAACTGCTGACGCAGTGAACCCCGAAATCCGAATCCCGAAATCCGAATTTCGAGAAATGTCACCAGCGCATCCGAAAAAGGCTGTCATTGCGAGCGACCGCAGGGAGCGCGGCAATCTCGTCGAACGAGCGAGGTGCTCCCTTTACGAGATTGCTTCGTCGTCCCGACCCGTCGGGACCTCTCGCAATGACACGATTGGATTTTTCGGATGAGGTACACACAGACTTGGATTCTGGATTTCGGAGCTTGGAGCTTTCAGAAAGAACATGGCTGACGAAAAAAAGCACGACGAGAACAAGCCGAAGGGCGTGAAGCCCGCCATGCCGCCCGGCGCGAAACCGGCGATGCCGCCCGGGGCGAAGCCGGTCTCTGGCCCGAAAGGCGTCAAGCCGGCGATGCCTCCTGGGACCAAACCAGCCATGCCGCCTGGCGCGAAGCCTGCCGCCGGTCCAAAGGGCGTCAAGCCGGCGATGCCGCCCGGCATGAAAAAGGCCGAGGGGCCGAAGGGTGCGCGTCCCGACGTGCCGCAGCCCGCAGGCAAGCGCAAGCCCGGCGATCCGCCCGGCGCGGTGGCCGGCACCCGGCCGCCCGTCATCCCGACCGGCGCTCCCGCCTCTGAAGTGAAGAAACCGACCCTCCCGCCTGCCGGCGGCGACGGCGCCCCGGCGGTGCTCTCGCGGAAGGACTTCTCGAGCGACCAGGACGTGCGCTGGTGTCCGGGCTGCGGCGACTACGCCATCCTGGCGACCGTGCAGCGCCTGATGCCGGAGCTGGGCGTGCCGCGCGAGAACCTCGTCTTCATCAGCGGCATCGGCTGCTCCAGCCGCTTCCCGTATTACATGGAGACCTACGGCCTTCACTCCATCCATGGGCGTGCCCCCACCCTCGCCACCGGCCTCAAGGCCAGCCGCCCCGAACTCGACGTGTGGATCATCACGGGCGACGGCGACGGGCTTTCCATCGGCGGCAATCACCTCATTCACATCCTGCGCCGCAACGTCGATTGCCAGATCCTCCTCTTCAACAACCAGATCTACGGCCTCACCAAGGGCCAGTACAGCCCCACGAGTGAGCAGGGCAAGGTCACCAAGAGCACGCCCTACGGCTCCATCGACTACCCGTTCAACCCCGTGCCCCTCGCCATCGGCGCGAGCGGCGCGTTCGTGGCGCGCACGATGGACCGCGACCCGAAGCACATGAAGGAGATCCTCCGCCGCGCCCATGCCCATCACGGCGCCTCCTTTGTCGAGATCTACCAGAACTGCAACATCTTCAACGACGGCGCCTTCTTCGAATTCACTGAGAAAGACTCCAAGCCCGAGCGCACCCTCTTCCTCGAACACGGCAAGCCTGCCGTCTTCGAGAATGGAAAGAAGGGTGTGGTGTTGCAGGGGTGGAAGCTGAAGGTGGTGGACCTGGAGAAGGGCCACTGGTCGGTGAGCGACTGCCTGGTGCATGATGAGACGAGCCGCGAGTTGGCCGGCATCCTCAGCCGCATCCACCGCGAGGCCGACCTGCCCCAACCCTTCGGTGTCTTCTACCGCGAGGAGCGCGCCACCTACGAGGACCTGCTCCACACCCAGCTCGAAGGCATCACCGAGCAACGCGGCGAGGGCGACCTCCACGCCCTCCTCCACGCCGGCGACACCTGGACCATCGAGTGAGAGACGGAGTGCAGCCCATGGCGCGTTTCTGCGTGCTGCAGCCATGACACTGCTTTGAAGATGGAGCGTGCATGATCGGTCATTCCCTCAACCGTTACCGGGACGCGGGCCTGCTTATTTTGCGGGTGGGCCTGGGCCTTTCGTTCATGATCCACGGCTTCCCCAAGCTGCTCGGCGGGCCGGCGCTGTGGCAGAGCCTCGGGCAAAAGGCGGGTTTCGATTTCCTGCCTACTTTCTTCGGGCTGGCGGCGGGGCTGACGGAGTTCGCCGGGGGGCTACTGCTGGCGCTGGGGCTGCTCTTCCGCCCGACGCTTTTCTTCCTGCTTCTCGTGATGATCGGCGCCCTCGTGGGTCACGTTCGGGCCGGCGCGGGGTACGCCCTCCTGTCGCACCCCATCGAGATCGGCATCGTCCTCCTCTCTTTCTTCCTCATCGGCCCCGGCCGCTTCAGCGCCGACGCCGAGCTGCACAAGCATCGGCGCGTGGGATTCTAGCGAGCGAGTGGGAGAAAGGGAGAGCGGGTGAAGGAGATAAAAAAGGCCCCCTCGTGCTCTCCCCCTTTCGCCCTCTGCCCCATCCTCCATCTGCAATCCTCCATTCTCCATCTGTCCACGGGTGTCCGTTCTCAATGAAACCTCCCTCATCAAACCCCAGGCGAGGGCGGCTGGGCACCTCATCGCTCGTGGTGGCGGCGTTCGTGGGGCCCGGGACGGTGCTGACATGCGCCTCGGCAGGGGCGCGCTTTGGGTACGGGCTGGGGTGGGTGCTGCTCTTCGCCACGGCAGCGGCCTTCGTGCTGCAATCGTTCACGGCGGGCACGGGCACGCTCGCACGCAAAGGGCTGGGCGAGGCTATCCGAGAGACAGTCGCGGCACGGGAAAAGCGCGGCGTGGCGTTCGGGCTGGTGTACGTCCTGGTGCTGCTGGGGCTGTGGGTGGGCTGTGCGGCCTTCGAGATGGGCAACCTGCTGGGCGCGGCGGCGGGGTTGGAGGTGGTGCTCGACCTGGCCGGCGCTGGGCGCTGGCTGATCGTCCTGCTGACCCTCGGGGCGGGCCTCGTGCTGCTGCAGGACCTGCGCTTCATCACCGCCGTTTTTCAGGGGCTTGTCGCCCTCATGGGAGTGCTGTTCCTCGCCACCCTCTTTGTTGCGCCGGTGGACTGGGGCGCTGCGCTGCGCGGCCTCTTCGTCCCGTCCTTACCGGATGAGAGCGCCCTGACAGTCATTGCGCTCGTCGGCACCACCATCGTCACCTACAACCTTTTCCTCCATCCGTCCTCCGCCAAAGCGTACTGGCAGGACGAAGCACCGGAGCGGGCGTGGCGGCGTGAACTGGCGGGGATGGCGCTTTTCCTCCCGCTGGGCGGGCTGATCTCGTTCGCCATCCTGGCGGCAGGCGCCACCCTCACAGGGGCCGAGGCGACGGGCGTGGCGGACTTCGCCGTGCTGCTGGAGCCGGTGGCAGGCCCGGCGGCGCGCCTTTTCTTCGGGCTAGGGCTTTGCGCCGCCGGCCTCACCTCGGCGGTGACGGCCCCGCTCGCAGCGGCCTCAGGCATCCGCGAGATCTTCGGCTGGCAGGGGGGCACACGCGACCGGCGGTACCGGCTCGTCTGGGCGTCGGTGCTGCTGACGGGGCTTTTCTTCGGCCTGAGCGGCGTCTCGCCCCTCCCGGCCATCGTGGCGGCGCAAGCGGCCAACGGGCTCTTGCTGCCCCTCATCGCCGCCTTCGTCCTCTACCTCACCTACCGGCAACGCGCCGTGCCCCTACCCCGCTGGTACTTCGCTCTCGGCGCGCTCGTCGTCCTCGTCTGCGCCGGCCTGGG
>JAHEMB010000292.1 GCA_024643915.1 Rhodothermaceae bacterium
GCCGTTTGTGCCCATCACCACCCAGATGCCCTGGGCGGTGGCGTAGCGGGCGATGTCGTAGATGTCGCGGCGCAGAAGCGGCTCGCCTCCGGTGAGGATGAGCATCTCGGTGCCGAGGGTTTTCATCTCATCGATGAGGGCGAGGCACTCGTCCGTCGTCAACTCGCGCGTCGCCTTGTGACCCGCCTCCATGTAGCAGTGCGGGCAGTGCAAGTTGCACTTCTTCGTCAGGTTCCACGAGATGAGGGCGGGACGATATGTCATGTACAGCCTTTCTCTACCGTTCCGGTTAATCAGGCAACGTGCCTTTCGCATTACTTTTCATTGGAATCGACGAGCCGATGAAAGGACGAATCACCGGACTTCATCTCGACATCGTCCGCTCGTCCTTTCCTCCTTTCGTCCATTCGTAGTCACGCCACCGCCTCCTCCTTCCGGGCGCGGCGGCGGATGGCGAAGACGAGGCCGAGTTCGAGCACGAGCGTGATGAAGGCCCACTTGGCCATCGGGAGGGCGGCGGAGGGCTTGTTCATGGGTTCCATGTAGACATAGTACCAGGCCGTGAGACCACGCCGGTTGCCGCGTTCCTCGTTGAAGCCGTCCCAGATGGAAAAGGCGATGGGCATGAACGCCTCCTCCTCGAACGTCAACCCGGCCTCTTTGGCGCGTGCCCGTTTGAAGACTACCGTCCATTCGCCCTCGTCGTAGTTCGAGAAAAAGTCGAGCGTCTCCTCCCCCGGCTCCAGGTTTTCGCTGCCGTGACCGACGAAGAACTCCGCCTCGCCTTTGGCGAGGTCGGCGAACCAGAGATCGACGGCGTGCTTCTCGTCGCCGAAGAGGAAGTAGGGCACCTCGGTACCTGCGGGGGGCTGGGAGGGGATCTGGATGGCGACGGCGTCGGAGTAGGGCGAGGCAGGGTTGGCGGCGGCGGCTTCGCCTGCGGCTTGGGCGCCGGTGGTGTCGGTCGGGGCCGTCTCGCCGAAGCGTGGCGCCGCCATGGTGGGGCTGTTGCTGCCCGAGGTTTCGGCGCGCATGTCGTGCCAGCGCAGCAGGAAGGCGATCTCGTCCTCGTTGTAGATCGCCTTCACCTCGACGCCGTTGACGCCCGGTTGGAAGGCCCGCCCCGGCTCGATCACCTGCCCGACGATGGGGAAATAGGTGGGCCGCGCAGTCTCGAAGAGCGCCGCACCCTGGCCCACGTCGAGCGCGCCCTCAGCCGGCGAGGCCACGATGACGGTGCCGTAGTTGGCCTCGTCACGCGAGAGCGACCATACGTAATCGACGAGCGCCCAGCTTTCGTCCTCTGGCAACTCGTACGAGGGCATCGGCGAGCCGTCGAGGCCGGTGGTGAAGGTGCGGTAAATGTCTTCACGCGTCTGGCCGTTACGGTAGGTCCAACGCTTGGTCAGGTCGGCTGGGCGGATGTGGTAGCCCCACTGGTCCTCAAGCGTGGGCGCGGATTTGCCGTCGCCGCGCCCGAGATTCCCGTGGCAATCCGTGCACTGGTTCGCCTCGAAGACGGCCCGCCCCCGCTGCGCCGCCTCTTCGCTGAACGAGGGGGCTTTGGGTATCGTGATGGGGTCGGGCACGCCGTAGGAGCCGGAGAAGTCGTCGTTGAAGGTTTTGATGTGATAGACGAGGTTCTGCACCTGGGCGTCGGAGAGCTTGGGCCAGGGGGGCATGCCGGTGTAAGGCATCCCCTCGCGGATGCTCCGCTTGAGGTCGGCGTCGGTGGGCAGCTCGCCGCTGGCGGTGGAGCGGAACTTGAAAATGCCGGTCGTGAAGTCACGCGGGGCCGGTGTGAAGACGTCCGCCGCCACGCCATCTCCCGCGCCCTCGGGCCCGTGGCACTGCGCGCACTTCTCCATATACAGCACGCGCCCGGCCTCCCGCTGAGCCTCCGTCCCCAGGTCCGGCTCCTGCCCGTACGCGGCGGGGGCGACGAAGAGCAAGACTGCTAGTAGAGTGATCGTTTTCATGCTAGGTCAGGCTTTGCATCGTTGAATCAAAGAATCGACGAGGATGTTGTTTGGCGATCGTCGTCTCTTCGGCTCGTCGTCTCTTCGTTTCCTATTCCAGGGCCGAGTCCTCGGCGGCGTGAAGGGCGCGCGGGCGGTGACCGGTGAAAGCATAGAGGAAGAGGGTCACGTCCCAGATCTCCTCCTCCGTCAGGAAATGCTCCCACGCGGGCATCGCCGACGACCAGGGCGTCGATTCGTGGGGCAGGCCGGGGCCACCCTTGGCCACGCGCCAGAAGATGTAGCTCTCTTGCAGGATGCCGATGGTCTGGGGATCGGAGAAGTTGGCGGGGATGGGGTCGAAGCCGTGGGCGAAGTGACCGTCGCCCTCCATGTTGTCGCCGTGGCAGAAGGCGCAGTTCTGGAAGTAAACGCGCCGCCCGTTCTCGACGTGCTCCGCGAACGCCGCCGGGTCCCGCTCTTCAAGGACGCGGTAGGGGTTGGCCGCCGTCGCCAGGTTGATCGTCTTGCCTTTGAACTGGATCTGGGCAGGCGGCGGCGGGTGGATGGTCCGCCCCGAGATGGGCGCCGCCGGCTCCTGCGTGATGTTGAGATACACGTTGGCCGCCACCAGCAGGGGCAGCAGCACCAGGACGATCACGAGGGGGATAGCGTACCTTTTCTCCGTCGTGAAGGCCACTACCGCATCCCGCGCTTCCGCCAGGTACGCCGACGTGGCCGAGAGGTACGCCGTCAGGATGATGACGACGATGCCCAGGTACATGAACACGATGGACGTGGGCAGGGGCGGCTCGATGCCGTAGCTGAAAAACACGTAAAGCGCAGCGAACCACGCCGCCAGCCACGCCAGCATATTCAGCCGCCGCACCTTGCGGTCCACCACCCACAACCCGGCGAGGGCGGCGATGACGAGGAGAAGGACGAGCCAGTTCATAAGACCTTTCCAGCTAGTTCAGCATCGGTTCGAGAAGGAGCCTACGTGTTCTGAGTGGGAGAAAGGGCGAGTGGGTGAGTGGGTGATTTCTCTTCTTCATCCTCTCGTCCATTCTTCCTTTCGTCTCTCCCATTCCCCCATTCCCCCGCTCATCAGTTTCCCTGTCGTTCGGCCAGCCAGTCCACGAGGGCTTTCACTTCGGCTGAGGTCGTCCGTGTGTAGAAGCCGGTGGCCTGGAGGGTGCTCTGCATCACGCCGCCGGCGAAACCCTCGGCCACGGTGGCGTCCGGATCCATGACGGCCTCGTAGATCTCCGCTTTCGACATCCGCGCGCCGAGATCGTAGAGGCTCGGCCCGACGAGCGGAGTGGCGTCGTCGATGCTGTGGCAGGTGTTGCACATGAAGGTGGTGAAGATCTCCTCGCCCCCGCGCGGCTCGACGTCCGTGGTGGAAGCCGGGCCGGCGGCGGGTTGCGTGGTCGTAGTCCCTTCGTCGCTCTGCCAGCGCAGCTCGGTGTCCATCGTCACACTCGGCGTGCCGCCCAGGCTTTCAAGGTAGGCGATCACAGCGAGGATCTCCTGGTCGCTCAGGTCAATGGGCGGGCTGCCGATGTTGGGCATGCCGGGCAGGAAACCCTCGACGATAAAGGCGTTGGGCTCGTAGAGCGACTCGGCCAGGTATTCCACGCCGTCCATGCCCTCCCGCATCGTCGCCGCCCGTGCCCCGATGCCGCCGAGGTCGGGAAAGCGGAGAGAGCCGCCACTCTCGCCAATCGTATGACAGACCAGGCACGTCCCCTTGCCGCCGACGATCTCGCCGCCGATCTCCACCAACTCCGCCGTCGTCAGTTCGGCGCCGAATTCGGTTTCCTCGGGCGGGTAGGTCACCTTCTGCGGCACCATGTGGCCCACGTAGCCATAAAAGGCGCTCACCAGAATCGCAAAGCCGAATATCTTGAGAGCGGTTTTCACGAGGCGGCCTCCAGGTTGCTTTCAGTTTCCGGTTGCGCGCCCGGCGGCGGGGCGTCCTCGAAGTCATGCTTCTTCCCCGCCAGGCTCGCCAGCCAGAACACGATGGCGATGAAGACGAAAAAGATCAAGACCGTGATGGAGATAACGTTGGCGGCAAAGCCGAGGGTAGGCGTGAAGGCGTCGGGCGAGGTGTCGCGCATGACGCCGTAGACGTGCCAGTGCTGCCGCATCCCCGCGCGCACGTAGCCCATCAGCCCCATCGTCCACGCGAACGTGAGGGCGATGAAGAAGAGCGCGTACTGCGCCCGGTTCGGGATCGCCCCCCACTTGATCGGCGCCGTGATGCGGGCGTTCTTGAAGAGGAACACGTCGATAATCGTGATGGCGATCATCGCGAAGAGGACGGAGCCTACCTGCGGGATCGACAACCCGATCCGCACCGTCGCCTCAACGAAATAGCCGTAGATGCCGAGGAACACGACGAACACCACCACAATCGCAAAGATAGCGAACTGCACCGTGTGCCCCGTCTTCGCCCACGAGACGGTCGCCTCTTTGTTCGCCCGGCGGTAGAGCAGGAAGCTGAGGTAGGTCGTCAGGATGAGGATGTTGACGGCGGTGTTCTTGGCGGACATCACCCCAAGCACGCCCAGGACGGGGTGGTGCGAACCGCCCATCTGCCGCGCTTCCTCCACCGTAGCCACCAGCGAGTGCGGCGTGGCCCAGACGAGGAAACACGCAGCGATGGAGGCGAGCAGGTATTTGATGAACTTCCGGTAGCGCTCCGCCCCCGGTATTCGCTCCATGCTTACCCATAAATAATAGTTGGCCGCCAGGAACAGGTTTCCGATAAGCACCGCCTGGATAATGAAGAGCCATGAGAACGTCCCGCCCATGAGCGTCACGCCGAGGCTCTGGGAGTATGCGTAGATCTCCGTGCCCAGCCAGTAGCCGGCAAACGGAAGCGGCAAGAGGGCGCTGATGGCGATGAAGTTGCCGATGTAGCCCATCCAGTCGTAATGCTCCTTCTCCGCCTGCGTCTTGGCCCCCAGATACTTGAACGCCCCGTACGCCGCCGCCACCGACCCGCCGAAGGCCGCATTCGCGATGATCCGGTGGATGTTGATGGGCATCCAGGTGAAGTTGGTGATGGCCGCCCACGTACTCACGAGCGCGCCCGTCTCCGTCACCCCCGCCGGCGTGTTCATGAACGTCAGCCAGGCATCGGCGACGAACATGATAGCAGTACCGGTGAGGTTGAGGCCCAGCCCAAGGAGCAAGTGGACGCGCGGCGAGAACTTGCCCCAGCCGTAGTAATAGCTGTAGAGAAAAGCCGCCTCGGCGAAGAAAAGAAGGACGTAGAGGAAAAACGTCCAGTCGAAGATGGTGAAGAGGTAGGAGGCAAGTTTGGGGTAGAGGATAACGAGGGCGAACGTGAGGAGGGCACCGAGGCTGGCCGTGAAGGCAAAGGAGACTGACAGCAGTTTGGTGAAGTCGTAGGCGAGGGCATCGTAGCGCTTGTCCCCGTTGCGGTAGCCGATGTACTCAATGATGAGCGCGAACATCGGCACGGCCAGGACGAAGGCGGCGAACATCAGATGCAGCTCGGCCACCACCCACATCAGCACACGCGGGTTGATGAAGCCGAGGTCGCGGTACTCCACCGCGTTGGCGCCGTCGGGTGTGGTGGCGGCATCCTG
>JAHEMB010000293.1 GCA_024643915.1 Rhodothermaceae bacterium
TCAGCATTTCAAAAGTTCGCTCAAGGGTTGACGCCACAATATGTGCTTGAGGTGATGCATCTGGAAGGGCGAGTGCTGTTCAAGGAGATGGACATCACGTCGATCAAGGACGATGGGGACTTCTAGAAGAAGATGGTGGAGACGCTCATCTACAGCCCCGCGGAGGCCAGACAGCTGATCGAGGCGGGGGCACGGCGTTAGCAGGCCGTACAGGGGCTCTGGAAAAGGTCAGGGCTGTTGCGGTTGCTCGGCGGCGGCGCGGGCCTCGGCGAGGGCGGGGAGGCCGTCGTCAGCTTGCTGCCAGTTGGCGAGCAGCCGGGCATAGGCGGCGGCGGCCCCGGCTCGATCGCTGGCGGCACGGCGAGCGCGGGCCAGCCCCAGCCAGGCCGCCGAACGGTTGGGCCGGTCGGCCAGGGCCGCCTCGTAGGCGGCGACGGCCTCCTGCGGCCGGCCGTCCTCCAGCAAGAAGGCACCCAGGGCCTCGTGGACCGGGAGGGTGCGTGGCGGGCCGACGGGGGTGAGCCCGGCGTCCTGGAGGGAGGCGGCGACGGCTGTCAGGGAGGCGAGGGCGGCCTCCCGGCGGCCCGTGGTCCAGGCGTGGTAGGCGCCGAGCTGGGCCGCGGCACGTTCGAGGAGGGACCGCAGCCGGTCGTTTTCGGGGACGGCGGCGGCGGCCTCCTGTAGTCCGTGGAGAAAGACGGCGGCGCGGAGCGTATCGCGGGCGTCCAGCAGGGCGGCCATCCCGGCGTGGTAGGCGGCGTGGACCGCCATCATGCGGGCGCGGGGCGAGGGCTCGGCCAGCAGGCGGGCGGCGACGGCGGCGGTGTCTCGCACGGGGTAGTGGTGCCAGCGCCCCGTCTCGACGCCGTAGTGGAAAGCGAGGGATTCGAGGGCGAAGCGAACGTCCGGGTAGCCGGCGAGGGTATCCACATCGACGCCGGCCAGGAGGGTGCGGGCGGTGTCGAGGAGGGCCTCGGCGGCGGCGTAGCGTCCCTGCTGTAGGTAGCCATAGAGCAGCCACTCGAGGCTATGCCAGCCGAGGTCGGCCAGGGCGTGGCCGCCCTGCACGTGCGAGGTGCGCGAGGCGGGCCAGGCGCGCTCGTTCGAGGCCACGACGCCGTCCCACAGGCCGAGCTGGAGGAAGATGTGGGAGGGCATATGGAGGGCGTGCTCGAGGGCAGGGGCGACCTGGTCGTAGCGGCGGGCGGCCTCCAGGCCACGGGCGGCGTAGCGGGGCGAGTCGGTGGCGTGGAGGAGGTAGTGGAGGCCGCCGGGGTGCTGGGGGTTGAGGGCGACCACGCGTTCGGCCAGGGCGATGGCTTCCTCGGTCCGCTGGATACGCTCGGCGGGGGGAGCGGAGAAGATAAGGTAGAGGGCCGAGCGCGCGGCAAAAGCCGCCGCCTCGATACTGCTGGGGTCGGCATCGGCCCAGGCCCGCGTGTGCTGGGCAAAGTGCTTCGCGCGGTCCGGGGGCGTGCCGTCGGCGAGGAAGGCCTCGATAGCGGCGCCGAGAGCACGCTCGGCGTCGCTGCCGGCCCGGGCCAGCCGTTGCTCAGGTGTGGGGGCGAAGCGGGCCAGCACGGCGTGGGCCGCCGGGAGGTCCTCCACGGCCCAGTCGAACTGGCTGTGGGTGAGGGCTTCGAGCCAGTAGGCGAGGGCGAAGGCGGGGTCGGCGGTGCGGGCCTGCTGGAAAGCCGCGCGGGCCTCGTCGTAATGGTAGCTGTGGAGGAGGGCGAGGCCGCGCAAGAACGGCTCCTGGGCCGCGTCGGCCCCTGTGTTGGGAAAGTCGACGGTGCCCAGCGACAGCGCTGAGGGGGCCGGGGCGGGATGCGCGTGCTGCGCCGTGGCGAGGCGCGAAGGGCCGAGGGCGAGAGCGCCGAGGAGGACGACAAAAACGACCAAAGGCGTCTTCATGGCGGTGTGAGCGAAGCGGGTTCGCTCTGTGATGGCATAGTGTGGTGGAATGACGGACCGGGGAAGCGGAGCGGGCAGGATGGCCACAGGGCCGACTGCGCGACGCCGAAAATACAATAGCGGCGGGGCCAATCCTACAGCTTCCAAAAAGATAACGATTTAGCGTCCCCATCAAGCCGTCCTCGCGGGCTGTGCGAGGCTGCACCGTCGCTTGCCTGTCTCACACTGCTTAGCCGGGCAAACGGCCCGCCTGCATCAAGCTTCTTAACCGACGCCGATTTGCTCACGCTCGCTGTCACGGTTGGCTGTGTTGAGCACTCTAATGGACCAGTGCGCCCTTTTTGCCGAAGACTTTTGGAGTCGGTCTTCCCCCGTTTCAGCGGATCGTCCGAAAGACACTTTGGCTTACTGATTGGCTTCGGTAATTTGCTTCAACGCCGACAGTGAAATCGTCTCATCGTAAATGCCTGCCCCTACCTGATAGGAAAGGCTATCTGCGGTTATGACGTAGCTGATCTTGCGAGACGGTTCACCGCCACCGGGTTTGGGCCAAACGTACTCGACCCACCCGCCCTCGGGCTGCTTCGCTGTTTCGCATAATTCGAGTCCATACTGCTTGCCGTTATAGTAGAGGTGCTGTTTGATATCACCGCCCTGCCGCTCCGGGAAAGCCGGGTTGGCCAGGACGAGATCAGCATCACAATCAACGACGAAGACGTAGGAGTTCTTCCACGTGAACTCCGAGGTGCTGTCGCGTAGGACCTCCATGCCTGCAGCGCCTTGCGCTGCAAGGAGCAGGGCCGCCTCGCGCACCTTCGAGATGACTTCGAGGGGGGTAGCCTGCTCGTGGTGTACCCTGTCTCCTGAGGGAGTACAGGCGGCCAGCGCCGTGGCAATCATCGTGATCACAAAGCGTCTCATAGAAGGCTCCTTGAGGTTGTGCCTGACGGCTCGTGGTTCAAGTGCGAAAGGCTTGAGCTACACGTAGGGCTATGTAGCCTCCTGAACTGCGCCACCACTTCCTTTCAATCGCCCGCCAGAAACGCAAGCAGGGCTTTGTTGAACGGCGCCGGAGCCTGTCCCGGAGCGCCGTGCTGTGCACCGGGGATGGTCGGCCGTTACAACCAGATGACTCACCTCTTCTCTTCCATAGGCGTCGGTAGGGAAGCCTCCGTTCGTCCCGAGTACCGTGCCGTAACCATCCACGTGCCGCTGCGACGCGCCCAGATGTCCACGATGAAGAACGCACCGCTTCGATCCTGCCCGCCCACGTCAGCCTCCTGCTTGTTGATGGAACTGACAGCAGCAAGCTCGCAGTCTCCGGAGCTCGTTGTCTGCAGGCAGCGCACCTGGACGTCGGTAATCTCGAAACTGCGAACGTTGTAGTCGGGAAGGAGGGATAGCCAGAATGCCCGGGGGTAAGGGCTGTCAGGCCGGGCCGAGACGGTCAAAGCGTACTCCGGTGCGAGGAGCTGTTCGAGCAGGGCATGGTCCTTCTCCTGGTAGGCGCGGGCGAACACCTTCTCCAACTGCGTGAACTGATCTACCAGGCGCTCTTGGTCTTGAGCAAGGGAGGTCATGGGGCCCAGGACCATCAAAGCAACGAGTAGCCGTTTCATGCTGCTTCCTCCATAAATGACGCCCAACAGCTCATAGAGGAATCAGTGTGAGGTCGGGCCATCGAGGCGGATAATCGCAGCAAGCTGTGCGTATGTCCGGATTCATAGTACGACGACCTTCATCTGATTGCTCTACATGATCAGGCGCAATGGGTTAAGGCCCTACGGATGTGGTGAGTCTCTAACAAACGCCCTCGCGAGCTGCGCGTGTCTGGACCGCCGCCTGCCGGCATGGCGCTGCGTCGCCGGGCTCGAGCCCCGCCTGTATCGCGCCTATTGGCAGACGCCGGTTCGCGCACACTCACTTCCACGTTTGCTTTTGTCAGGCTCTCTAGGTCGAGAGGCAGGCTGCGCCACGGCGAAAGTACGATAGCGGCGGGGCCCAGCCTACAGCCTCCAAGAAAAATAACAATTTAGGAAGGGCAGCAGGCGAGTTGCTTCATGCCGGGTTGGTGCGCGTCACGGCGACGGGGGCTTCAGAGGCAAGACTACGAGCTCAGCAGATGATAGAGCGGCCCCCCATCGTCGCAGGGAGCGGCATGACCGCCTTTGCTGTGCCGGGCGGGGCTGGTGGAGGTGTTGACCTACAACCCGACGGCGGCGCAGCAGCTGATCGAGGCAGGGGGACGGCGGTAAGGCTGGCTTCGCGCGCCGACCCCGGATCAAGTCCGGGGCAGGCTTTGGACGATAGGGGCTTGCGCCGGTCGGCTCCCCCGGATCGGGGAGCCGAGGAGGCCTTCCTGACGAAGAGTGGCCTGCAGGGCGGCAGCGGATTACCGTGAGCCGACGAGCTTAATGAGTTTATTGTAGAGCCCCATCGTCAGAAGGGTGGGCGCCCACATCCCGACGAAGCGGCTCGCGTCGTGCCGCCCGGAGATCTCGAGATAGAGGGAGAGGCCCATCGAGCCGAGGGCGCTCCAGAGGAAGACGTCGGACGGCAGCTTGGCCGTCTGCTGTTCCAGGAGCCGGGCCAGGCCACCCTCCGCATGCTCATCCCGCACCACGGGCGAAGCTTCGTACGCCTGCTCCGACTTCTCACTGGCCGGGTTGACCTGTTCTTGTGCTTCTTGTACGGCCATCCTATCTCTCCAAAGTGTTCACGTGAACGTAGCAGGTGCGTCTCTCTTCTCCGGAACAGCCGTGAAAGCGCCTCAGTTTCGCTGGGAAGAAGAAGGTTGCTTCTATCCATTTTTTGTGATGCCGGCCATGAGCAGAAGGGCGCACGCTCGCAGCGAGGAGCGTGGATTACAGCCGGCCACGGACGGGGTCGGGCCGCTTTTGGAGCGGGACTACTGGGCCGTGCTGAAGGGCTGTTCCTCCTCCCCCGCGGAGGTGATGACCCTTGTGCGCGAGCAGTTCTTCGATTTCCCCCCCAAGGAGTTGGTGGTCTTCCGGTACAAGGAGAAGAAGGAGGGCCTGCTGGCGATGGGGGATGCGCTCGACGTATCGATTCGGATGATGGAGCCGGTGGGGGTCCGGGTGATCCACCAGGACGCGCAGAGCCTCACGCTCGGCACGGAGGTGGGGCATCCCGAAGCCGGCCGGATCACGTTCGGCGCTTATCGAAATGCGCGCGAGGACGTGATCTTCCACATCCGGAGCCGGGCGCGGGCAGGCTCGGCGATCGACTATGCGGGTTTCCTCACGACGGGGGACCCGATGCAGACGGAGACATGGACGGATTACATCGACTGTCTGGCTCATGTGGTAGGCGAAGGCATCGTCGGCGCCATCTATGTGGAAGAGCAAGAAGTAGAAGAGCAGGCGAGCGACGCGGCCATGGATGGTCCTACTTTTATCGCGCGGGGGCAGTAGATGGCACGATGGCGCATTGGACGGGGCTGGACGGACGAAGAGCTCGCGGCGCACCTGGAGGCGCTCCGCGGCGCGCCGCGCAACTTCTCCGACCCGATCGAAGAGAGGACCTCGGAGCGGGGGTGGCACCGGTATGCGTCGGAGGCAGTCATTGCGCGGGCCCGGTGCCGGTGGTGCGCCAGGGCGCCGGCCTCGTCGACCTGCGCCGCGCCGCCGACGCGAAATTCGT
>JAHEMB010000294.1 GCA_024643915.1 Rhodothermaceae bacterium
GACCCGGTGCATCGCTTCCTGCTGCGGCAGCAGGCAGCCGGGCGCCTGCCCGAAGCATTCCTCAGCCACGCCCCCCTTTCCGCCTACGAGGCGCGGCGTTACCTCGATTCGCTCGCCGTGCTGGCAGCCGACCTGCCCCCCCTCGAGCGCATCCTGCTGGCCCGCTTCCGGGGCGAGCAACCGGGGCCGGGCGCCGCATGGATGCAACAACGCCTCCCCTTCCTCTACGCCAACGGCACCGACTTCCTCTCAGTGGAGGGCGACGGGTACGCACTACAATTCAGCCCCCTCCTCTACCTGACGGCAGGCCGCGCCCGGCGCACCCTTCGAGACGAGCGGGATCCGGCGCTCTGGGTGTGGCAGAACACACGGGGCGTGCGTGCCGCCGGCCACATCGGCAAGTACCTTTTCTTTGAAACCCGCCTGGAGGAGAACCAGCGTCGTGACGTGGAACCGATCTTCACGAGCCGGAACACCACGCCGCGCCTCGGTTTTACGAAACGGGCCGGAGAGAACGTTTTCGACTATTTCGTCGCCACCGGGGTGCTGGGGGTACGCACCCGCTTCATCGAGGCGCGCTTCGGGCGGGACCGCAACCAGTGGGGCTACGGCGCCAGCAGCCTCTTGCTCTCGAACTATCCCACCGTCTACGACCAGTTCCAGATTCGCACGACCGTCTGGCGGATCCAGTATACGAATCTGTTCATGGGCCTGGCCGAGCCGCGTGCGCGCCCCACCCCGCGGGTGCCCGAAGAGACCCAGGACGACGTCATTCCGCGCAAGTACGCCGCGTTTCACCGCCTCGCCATCAATTTGCCGAAGCGCATTCAACTTGAACTCTTCGAGTCGATCATCTTTGCCACCGACACCCTGGGGGCACGCAAAGGGTTCGACCTTTCTTACCTGAATCCCGTCGTCTTTTACCGCTCGGTCGAGCACGACCGGGGTAGCCCGGACAATGCCTTGCTCGGCGGCGGTGTCTCATGGGTGGCCGTGCCGGGCCTGCAACTCTATAGCCAGCTTCTCCTGGACGAGCTTTCGGTGAGCAACATTGGCAAGGGGTGGTGGGGCAACAAGTGGGGCTGGCTGGCCGGCTTTCACCTCGCCGAGTGGCCGACGCCGGGCCTCTCGGTGCGGCTGGAGTATGCTCGCCTGCGGCCCTACCTCTACAGCCACCGCAACCCCCTCAACGCCTTCGTCCACTTCGACGACCTGCTGGGCCACCCCGCCGGCCCCAACGCCGAGGACGTGGCGCTCTTCGTCGATTATCAGCCCACGCCCCGTCTGCGGGCGGCCCTCAACCTGGCCTTCACGCGCCGGGGCCGCAACACCGACACGCAAAACTTCGGCAGCGACCCGCTCCTCACCTACCTTACCTTCATTTCGGAGTTCGACAACAAACTGTTGCAGGGAGTGCGTCAGAACCGGTGGCTGGTGGAAGCCTACGCCGGGTACGAACTGCTGCCCAGCCTCTTTCTGGAAGCCGCCCTTCGCGCCGAGTCGGTGGACGACGCCGTGCTGGGGCTGGACCGCTACCTCGCGCCCTACGTGATGCTGCGCTGGGGCCTGCCCTTCCAGAGCGTGCGGTATTAAGGGGGCAGGGGTACCTGCTTCTCAGATCCCTCCAGAGGATTCGATAGGCGGCCCGGGGGCTTCAGCGCTGCCCATGAATTCGGAAGCGGTAACATGGCCGGGTTGGCTGATGCCCTCACGCCGCAACACGCGCCAACCTGTCATCGCCAGGATTTTTAGATCAAGGCCGAGCGACTGATGATCCACATACCACACATCAAGGGCGAACTTGTCGCTCCATGTCAGGTCGTTGCGCCCGTTGATCTGCGCCCATCCCGTCAGGCCTGGCTTCACATCATGACGGCGCCGTTGCTCGTCGGTGTAGCGGTCCCAGTAGATGGGGTAGAGGGGCCTCGGCCCCACGAGGCTCATGTCGCCCCTGAGCACGTTCCATAGCTGGGGTACCTCGTCGAGACTGGTGCTGCGGAGGAAGTGCCCCAGCCGGGTGAGCCGCATCGCGTCGGGCAGGAGCCGGCCTTGCGCATCGCGGGTATCGGTCATCGACCGTAACTTGTAGAGCGTGAAGACGCGGCCCTGCCGGCCGAGACGCTGCTGGCGGAAGAGTACGGGCGGGCCGAGCCGAAACCGAACCAGAAGCGCGAGCCCTAGCACAACAGGCCCCGCCACGGCCAGAAGCAGCACGGCGCCACTTACGTCTATCATCCGCTTGAGGAGTTGCTTCACTTCATCGAAATTTTTCCACGCCGGCCTCAGACGAACAAACGAAATGCTATTTCATCTGTAGTTGTCTAATTTAAGAAGAACCGAAGCGCTTTGCATCTCTCAGCCGCGTAGTTGTTGCTCCTTGCTGCATGAACATTATCGGGTATTTCCAGGGCATTGATCCAGCGGCGTGCCTCGTGCGCGACGGGGAGTTGGCTGCCTACATCGAAGAGGAGCGGCTGGTGCGCTACAAGCACGCGCCCGGCCTTTTCCCCGTCCGCGCCGTCGAGGCCTGTTTGCAGCAGGCCGGGCTGACCCTGGCCGACGTGGACGCCTTCGCCTACGGCTGGGACGTGCCCCGGTACACCGGCGGCACCATGCGCGCCTTCTACGACCGACTCAACGCACAGGCCCCGCACGACGAGGGCACCCGCCGCTGGCAGAACGGCACCCTCTCGTGGTTCAACGAGGCCAACGTGAAGGAGCGCTTGCGCCTGGCCCTCGCCCGCCACTTCGGTGCACCCGCGCCGCCGACGCTGTGCTTCTTCCCCCACCACGCCTCGCACGCCGCCGCCGCCTTCTTCCTCTCGCCCTTCGACGAAGCTCTCGTCTGCACCATCGACGGATCGGGCGATTCGCAGTGCGTCACGCTCTGGCACGGACACGGCGAGGCCCTCGATCTGATCCACGAGATCGAGATCCCCCACTCGCTCGGCTGGTTCTATGCCGCCCTCACCGAGTTCCTTGGCTTCGCGGCGTACGATGGCGAGTACAAGGTGATGGGCCTGGCCGCTTACGGACGCGAAAACCTCGCCTTCCGCCAGGCCCTCGCCAAGGTTGTTTTTCCTGCCGAGAACGGGTTTGATTACCGCGTCGAGCCGCGCTACCTGCACCACGGGCCGCATACCTTCTCAGGCCGTTTTACCGACCACCTGGTAGAGCTGCTGGGCCTGCCGCCACGTGCGCCGGGCGCCCTCATTGAGGCCGTCCACGAAGACCTGGCCTTCGAGGCCCAACGGCTGCTCGAACGGAACGTGTTGCGCCTGCTGCGTCATTTCCGCGAGGCCACAGGGCTGCGCCACCTCTGCCTGGGCGGCGGCGTGGCGCTCAACATCAAGATGAACAGCCGCCTCCACCGCAGCGGCCTCTTCAACGATCTCTTCATCTGCCCCATCCCCAACGACGCCGGCACCGCCATCGGCGCCGCGCTGGGTGTGAACCGCCGCCTGACCAGCCGTCGACCCGCACCCCTCCGCCACGTCTACCTTGGCCCGGCTTACGACGATGCCGAGGTCGAGCTACAGCTCCAGGGCTGCGGCCTTGCCTACCGCCGCTGCGACGATATTGCCGAGGCCACCGCCGCCTTACTGGCGCAGGGTAAGGTGGTGGGCTGGTTTCAGGGCGCGATGGAGGGCGGGCCGCGGGCCCTCGGCGCCCGCTCCATCCTCGCCGATCCTCGCATGGTGGAAAGCCGCGACCGCGTCAACGCCGCCATCAAGTTCCGCGAATACTGGCGACCCTTCTGCCCGAGCATGACCGAGGAGGCCGTGGGCCGCTTCACCCGCGACGGCACACGGGCCCCTTTCATGATCCTCGCCTTCGAGGCCAGCGACGAGGCACACCGCCAGGTCCCGGCCGTCGTCCACGTAGACGGCACGATGCGGGTGCAGACGGTGGAGGAGGGGACGAATCCGCGCTTCTACCGCTTACTGAAAGCCTTCGAGCGGCAGACGGGCGTCCCGGTCTTGCTCAACACCTCGTTCAACGTCAAGGGCGAGGCCATCGTCTGCTCTCCCCGCGACGCCCTCCGCACTTTCTGGAGCACCGGCCTCGACGCCCTCGCCATCGGCAACTGCCTCGTCGAAAAACCCACTACGCCGCTGCCGCTGAAACCGGAAGAAGTCATCCGGTGAGCCGGAGAATGGAGGAGTGGAAGAGGGTAGGCCCTGTCGCTTATCTTCGACCTCGTCGTTCTCCGCTCCCGCTCCCCACTCCCCGATTGCCCGATAAACCATGCGCGTTCTGGTCATCGCTCCGCACGCCGACGACGAGACGCTCGGCATGGGCGGCACCATCGCCCGCCTGGCCGACGAGGGACACGAGGTGCACGTCGCCGTCCTCACCGGGCACGGTGACCTGCCTGCTCACCCTTTAGGCGGCCGCGAGATCTGGACGACCGTCCGCGCCGAGTTCGAGAAGGCTTGCGGCGTGCTGGGGGTGCAGGCTTTTTATTACGAGGAACTGCCGGCCGTGATGGTGGCCGAGCAACCGATGTGGGAGGTCAACGCCATCGCCACCCGCCTCGTCGAGCGCGTCGGGCCCGAGGTGCTCTACGTGCCTTTCCTGAATGATCTACACCGCGATCACCGCGCCCTTTACCACGCCTTCTCCGTCGTGTGGCGGCCCTACACGCCGCTCGGAAGAAAAATCAGAGCGGTCTATGCCTACGAGGTCGTCTCCGAAACGCACCTCAACTTTCCGTACGTCGAGCAGGGGTTTTCGCCGAACATCTGGATGGACGTGAGTGATTACCTGGAGACGAAACTGACGGCGCTGCAATGCTATGAGAGCCAGCTCCAACCCCATCCGTCGGCCCGGACGGTGGAGGCGGTGCAGGCGCTTGCCGTGTGGCGCGGCTCACAAGTCGGCGTGGCGGCGGCGGAGGCGTTTGTGCTCGTTCGGAAAGTTGCGTAACTTCGCCCCGCCTGCAACCTGGATAAAAATAATGAGTTACGGGGGACCTGATGCGTGAGGTAGGGCAGAGAGATGTGGCGAGGGCTGGCCCTACGTTGGTTCGAAAGCGCCATTCATCACGACATCCCCCTGCTTGTTCTCCACCTAACGTTCCGAACAAGCGGTCCCCCTTCGTAGAGAAGAGGGAAAGGTAATGGCTGTGGCGTTAGGAGAACTCCCCTCGTGTTTCACGCCCCACTTTCCCCTTCATTTTCATAGCGAAGCCTTTCGTCGTCCGGTATCTTGAGCCGGTTTTCGATGAACGAGCGGTCGGTTCTCCATGAAGTGTTCCTCTATCTGGCTCTTTTGCCTTGCGCTCCTGCTGCTGGCCGGGCGCGCCCACGCACAGCCGAATCTGGCGGCCCTGCAAGGCATCAACGTGTCGGCCATTAACGTGGACGCTCTCAGCGACGAGCAGATCTTGCAGGCACTCAGGCAGGCCGAGGCGATGGGCCTGACCGTACAGGACCTCGAGCAGATGGCCCTGGCGCGCGGCGTCAAGCCCATCGAAGTGATGAAGCTGCGGCAGCGCATCGAAGGGTTGCGCTTGCAGACGGGCCCGGCGCCCGGCACCGGCAGCGCGGCCCCGCCGCCC
>JAHEMB010000003.1:0-7626 GCA_024643915.1 Rhodothermaceae bacterium
CCTCTTTGCTCCCCTGGGCGATTACGCAGAGGCACGGCTGGGCGACCGCGTGCATCGGTCCCGTAGGCGAGGAGCAGCGGTTTAACGTGAGGCCCTTCATCGGCTCAACCCTTCCCTCCTCCGGCGTGGCTCGTGCGATCCGCTCAACGAGCTCCGCTCGGTTGGCTTGCATCCTGAGCGCCTCTCGCTCCGCCTTTTCGTGATCGATCCGCTCCATGGAGGTTCCTCTGTTCGTGATGCTATTCCTTCCGCAGAATAATACAACGATTCATCCCTCTTATCACCGAGGGTTGCAGGATGATTCAATGATCGTGTAGGATTGTTATACCCACGGCTATCGAGGAATGTCTATACTATATCTTGACCAGGTTATCTCCTGAAGCGCTCTTTTTCGTGGACCCATAATCCTCGCCCCCATGTCTCGATTCAATCTTTCCGTCAACGGCCAAAACGTCGAAGTAGACGTGGATCCCAACACCCCCGTGCTGTGGGTCCTGCGTGATCACTTAAAGTTGATCGGCACGAAATTCGGCTGCGGCATGGCCCAGTGCGGCGCCTGCACCATCCATCTGGCGGGCAACGCCGTTCGCTCTTGCGTGCTGCCCATCTCAGGCGTGGGCGATCAGGCCATCACGACGATAGAGGGGCTCTCGTCCGAGGGCACGCATCCTGTGCAGCAAGCGTGGCTCGAACACGACGTGCCGCAATGCGGCTACTGCCAGGCCGGGCAGATCATGAGCGCAGCGGCGTTGCTGAAGTCCAACTCCAACCCGAGCGACGCGGAGATCGACGCCGCGATGGATGGCAATATCTGCCGATGCGGTACGTACACGCGCATCCACGCCGCCATCAAGACGGCTGCTGCCAACGGATGACCCTGCCCTGTACGTCGAGATCCAGAACCCATTTAGACGAGACCTATCGTGGCTACCGTAAAGACGACACTCAACCGACGGTCCTTCTTAAAAGCCTCCGCGCTGGCCGGGGGTGGCCTGATGCTCGGCTTCAACTGGCTGGCCGGCTGCAAGCCTACGCCTGCTGCCGCCCCCGCGCTGCAAATGCCGGAGGCGTGGTTCGAGATCAACGGCTTCGTCAAGATCGGCAACAACGGCGTCGTCACCATCATGTCGCCGAATCCGGAATTCGGGCAGAACGTGAAGACGTCGATGCCCATGATCGTGGCGGAGGAACTCGACGTAGACTGGAAAGAGGTCATCGTCGAGCAGGCGCCCTTCAACACGGCCATCTATACCCGCCAGTTCACGGGCGGCAGCCAGGGCATCCGGCAGGGGTGGCCGGGGCTGCGCATGGCCGGCGCCGCAGCGCGGCACATGCTTCGGGGAGCGGCGGCACAGGCGTGGCAGGTGCCCGTGGAGGAGATCACCACGGAGACTGGTATGTTGCACCATAAAGCCAGTGGCCAATCGGCGGGCTACGGCGAGATGGCCTCGGCGGCGGCGACGATCTCCGTTCCGGAAGAGGTGCAACTCAAGGACGTTGAGGACTTCAAAATCATCGGCACGTCTCGCAAGAACGTCGAAGCGCGGAAGATCGTGACGGGACAACCCTTGTTCGCGATGGACCAACAGCGGGACGGGATGCTCATCGCTATGATCGCCCACCCCCCGGCGTTCGGCATGAAGCTGAAGTCGGTGGACGACACGGCGGCAAGGGCCATGCCCGGCATCAAAGACGTCTTTACCATCAAGACCTTCGAGGACGGATACGAGCGGAATTATTTCGACACGAACACTTTCCCCGAGATGGTCGCCATCGTCGGCAACACGACGTGGGAAGTGATGAACGCCAAGAAGGCCCTGCAAGCCGAGTGGGAGCCTATCTCCGCCATCTCCCACACGGTCGGCGGGTTCGGTAGAAGCCAGACGGTAGAGGTCCCTTCCGGCCTAGAGAATACCACAGATCACCTTGCTCGAATGGACGAAAGCGCAGGCAGGCCGGGAACCGTACTACGCCAAGACGGGGACCCGGAGGCCGCCTTCCGCGATGCGGCGCAGGTCATCGAACGCACCTATACGGCGCCCTTCCTGGCCCACAACTGCATGGAGCCGATGAACTGCTTCGCGCACGTCACGGCGGACGGGGCGGAAATCGCAGGGCCGATCCAGGCACCCGAGTTCATCGAGCAAACCCTGTCGGCTCGGCTCGGCCTGCCGCTGGAGCAGATCGACATCCAGATGACGCGCATGGGCGGCGGCTTCGGGCGGCGTGCCTATGGGCACTACATGGTCGAGGCCGCGCTCATTTCGCAGAAAATGCAGGCGCCCATCAAGCTGATGTACAGCCGTGAGGACGACATGACGTTCGGCGTTTATCGCCCAGCGTATCACGCCACCTACCGGGCGGCCCTCGATTCCGACAACAACCTGACCGCTTTCCACGTGAAGGCGGGCGGCATCCCCGAAAGCCCCCTCGGGAGGGGGGCAGCCAACCGGTTCCCGGCGGGCGCGGTGGACAACTTCCTCGCCGAAGAGTGGTCGATCAATTCCAACATCACCATCGGGGCGTTCCGGGCGCCCCGGTCCAACTTCCTCGGCGGCGTCGAACAGGCTTTTCTGGACGAGGTGGCGGAGGCTGCAGGCAAGGACCCCATCGCGTTCCGCCTCGACCTCCTGAAGCGTGCCGGCAGCAACCCGGTCGGAGAAGAAAACGACTACGACGCCGCCCGCTATGCCGGGGTACTGGAACTGGTGCGGGAAAAATCGGGCTGGGGAACGGAGGATCAACCCGGCGTCCACCGGGGTGTGGCCGCCTATTTCTGCCACAATTCCTACGCGGCGCACGTGGTAGACATGACCGTCGAAGATGGCAAGCCGGTCATCCCGCGTGTTTTCAGCGCCATCGACTGCGGCATCGTGGTGAACCCTGACGCCGCCACCAACATGGTCGAGGGGGCCGTGGTCGACGGCATCGGGAACGCCCTGTTCGGCGCCATGACCTTCAAGGACGGCGTGCCTGAAAAGAATAATTTCAATACGTACCGTATGATCCGCCACAGCGAGGCCCCCAAGGCCATCGAGGTGCATTTCGTAGAGAACGACATCGATCCAACGGGGCTGGGCGAACCGCCCTTTCCTCCTATTTTTGGCGCCCTCGCCAACGCTATGTATAAGGCGACGGGCAAGCGGGTGTACGAGCAGCCGTTCGCGCCGCATCTGGAAGCCTCGGTGCAAGAGGCGGTAGGATAAACTAGCGGAAAGGGGCGCGGCCGGTTCATCTCTCGCCTGGCTTCTCGCGCGGAAATATGGATCGTGCCGATCTCAGGCACGACCAAAATGACGCACAGGAACGAGAACATCGACGCCATCGAAGCCCGGCTCATACCCAGAGAACCGGGTGAGATCCACAGAGGCGGCGCTCCTGATGCTTAATCACGGCGCGACTGCCCCGGTGGGCGCTCGGTCAGATCGACAGACGATCCTGGCGTCGGCCTGTTCTCGCTCGAGGTCAGTCGCGCTAAAGAGGAGGGCCCTTCCAAACAACGCAACCAATAAAGATCATGCTGAAACGAGTCTCGTATCTGGCCATCTTTTTCCTGGCCGCTACGGCTACGCAGACGGTGGCGCAGGAGGCTCCCATTTTTCCGAAAGGTGAAATAGCCCCCAATGTCCACCATACTGGCACCGTCTGGCTCAATGAGCTACTTCACGCTGATAGTATCTTCACTTACAACATGACGGTGGCGACCTTTGAGCCTGGCGCCAAGCTAGATTGGCACACGCATCCGGGAGGACAAATTCTACTCGTTACGGAAGGCACCGGCTATTATCAGGAAAGGGACGAGCCGTTGCAGATTGTTCGCAAGGGCGCTGTGATCACATGCCTTCCCGGCACGGAGCATTGGCACGCCGCAACACCTGAAAGCTCCTTCGCCTACATCGGGATAACGATGAACCACCCAACAGGCAGAACAGTCTGGTTAGAAAGGGTGACCGATGAGGAGTACGCGCGTGGAAAAATCGACAGGGAGCAAGAACTCCTCGCCCTGTCCCGAGCGAAGTGGCACTGGATGGCCGAGCGCGACGTGAACGCTCTGGACGCCCTCTTCCACGAGGAGGCCGTCTTTATCCACATGGGAGGAACGATGTCCAGGGACCAGGAGGTGGACGTCATCCGAAGCGGCGGAATCCACTACAAGCACGCGGAGATCCAGGAGGCGTCGGTGCGGTTCGTCGGTGAGACGGCCATCGTCTTGAACACCATCCGTCTGGACGCCGTCGTCGGCGGCAACGAGGTCACCAATCCCTTCGAGGTCACGGAGGTGTACGTGCAGCAAAATGGCGTCTGGAAGTTGGCCTCGCTCTCGTTCACCCGGCTGTTGAGATAGTCATTCACGTCTAACCATCAAACAGTCTACGGGGCCATCTTCTCTGCGAAGCAAGGTCCCAATCGTTTCCTCCGAGACGCCATGACACGAATCATTGCGACAGCCGTTATCCTCCTCCTTGCAGCACCGGCAATGGCCCATGCCCAGGACTCCCTGACCGTCGTCCGGGGAACGCCGTCCGCCGATGTGGCGCCGACCGAGAACTTTACCGGCACCGTCCGGGTGGGCAACCGGTTCGAGGCGGAAACTCCTGCCCGTACCTACGGCGCCACCGTCGCCTTCGAGGCGGGCGCGCGGACCCACTGGCACGTCCACCCGCTCGGGCAAACCCTTGTCATCACGGCCGGCACCGGGCGCGTGCAGCGCTGGGGAGGCCCGGTGCAGGAGGTCCGTCCCGGAGACGTAGTCCGGATCCCACCCGGTGCGAAGCACTGGCATGGGGCCTCGCCCGACGCCCCCATGACGCACGTTGCCCTCGTGGAGCGCCCTGGCGACGGGCCGGGCACCGAGTGGCTGGAGGCGGTCACGGACGAGCAGTACGCCGCAGGGTCACCGCCGCCCGCTGCCGACGCCGACGAGCCGTCGCGGGCGCAGCAACTCATGGGCGACATTGCCCCCCAGCTGGCCGATCTCACCGACGCCGTCCTCTACGGGCAGGTATGGTCGGACCCGGCGCTCTCGCCCCGCGACCGGAGTCTGGTGACCGTGAGCGCCCTCGTCGCGATGAACCGCCCGCCCCAACTCCGGTCCCACCTCGGCCTGGCGTTGCGGAACGGCGTCACGGAGGACGAACTGATCGGGGCGATCACCCACCTTGCCTTCTACGCCGGCTGGCCGAACGCGGTGACCGCCGTCTCTGTAGCCAGGGAGGTGTTCCAGGAGGACTGACGCTCCGCGGATGCGCACCGGCCTCGCATCCCTCGCGCCCCGACCGCGCCCTGACCGGTGGACCGACATCGGAAATACTCATATGAAGACAAACCATCGTGTGCAAAGAGCCCTGCTGCTCGTTGTGCTGTTAGGTGCAACACATGCCGTGCTAGCCCAAGATACCGAAGACGCGAAGAACCTCGACGACTTCCGGGGCTCGGTGAGCGTGACCACCAAAGGCATCTCGACGATTCCTAACCTGACGCTCGGCAAGCCCGCGGCCGTCTTCACGATGTCCGCCGAGAAGAACGGCCTGAGCTTCGAACCGGAGTTCAGGTTCTCCCTCGAAGGACAACCCTGGTCGTTCCTCTTCTGGTGGCGCTACGACCTGGTGCGAAGCGAGAAATTTCGTCTGGATGTCGGCGCACACCCTGCGATCTCCTTTCGACCCTTCTACCTCTCGGAAAATGGGATGGAACGAGAGGTCAACGAAGCGCGGCGGTTCCTGGCCGGCGAGCTGTCGTCCAGCTATCGGCTCACGCGAAATGTCAGCGTCGGGACATATTACCTCTATTCGCACGGATTCGAGGCGTCCGTGCCCAGCAACACCAACTACCTTAGCCTCAACACCAGCTTCTCCGATATCGGGCTCGCGAAGGGTTTCTACCTGAATTTTCGCCCGCAAGTCTACTACCTGAATATCGACGCAAGGGATGGATTCTATTTCACGTTGACGACCATCCTCACCAACACCAACCTCCCGTTTGCGCTCTCGTCCCTCGTCAACACACCTCTTCAGACGAGCATTCCCGGAAGCCCCGACCTCCTGTGGAATGTGAGCCTCACGTACGCATTCGATCTGGTCGATTGACGCGAAAACGGCCCCGCGAGGATGAATGCGTGAAGGCGTCGAATATGCGGCGTGCATCACGGAGCCCCCGGCGCGTTCAGGCCGAGCCGCTGTTACAGGGCAGCGAGTCGTCGCCCAGTTCAATTCGGCGTGCGAAACGCTGGCTGTGATGCAGTCGATTTGCTCCGCCGGCACGATCCGCTCCGCCCGCGCATCTCGACGCCAATGCGTTTCAGGTAGCGCGCGCCCGATTCCTGCCGAGATGGGGTCTACTTCACCAACGTCAGGTGCCTCACCAGCCGGAAGGCGCCCGCTGCCAGGTGGTATAGGTACATGCCACCTGGCAGGTGTGAGGCGTCCCACACCACCGCGTGCCTGCCTGCCGGCATCGCGCCGTCGAGGAGACGCGCTGTTTCTCGCCCGAGGAGGTCATACACCACGAGTCGGACGTGCGCCTGCTCCGGTAGGGCAAACTGGATCGTCGTCGTCGTGTGAAAGGGGTTGGGATAAGCTGCCTCCAAGAAGTAGGCTGCTGGCCTTTCCATTTCACCCGAGACGTTCGTCGGGGTCCCAGGGTCGTCGTACCGGGCGAAGAAGATGTCGCTCGCTCCGGCGCTGTGGACATCGGCCAGGCCATCGCCGTCGAAATCGGCGGTGCGCTCGAAGGTGCCTGCAAGGTAGAGACTTCCCGTGTCATCCACGGCCAGGCTAGCGCCTGAATCCGTCTCCTCGCCCCCGGCACGCTGTACCCAGCGCAGGGCACCGTCAGCGTCGTACCTGGCGATAAAAATGTCCGTCTTCCCCATGCTTTCCAGGTCTGCCGCACCGTCGTCGTCAAAATCGGCGCCGTCGCGGAATTCTCCTGTTACGTAGAGGCCGCCTGCCCCATCTGGGGCCAGGCCGACGCTGCCGTCGAAGTGGGGCCCCCCGGCGCGCCGTACCCAGTGTAGGTCGCCCTCGGTGCTGTAGCGGGCGATGAAAATATCTGTCCTGCCCGCGCTGATGAGGTCGGCCTCTCCGTCGCCGTCGAAGTCCGTATCGCCCTGGAAAGTGCCTGTGATATACAGGCCGCCCGCATCGTCCACGGCGATCCCAATGCCATGTTCAGCGCCGGGGCCGCCGGCACGTTGCACCCAGCGCAGGTCGCCGTCGGGGCCGTAGCTGGCGATGAAGATGTCCGCCATGCCGACGCTGGTAACGTCCGCCCCACCGTCGCCGTCGAAGTCTACGCCGTCGCGAAATTCGCCCATGACGTAGGGCGCGCCCGCCCCATCTACGGTCACGCTGATCCCATAATCACGATGGACGGCCCCAGCGCGCCGTACCCAGCGCAGGTCACCCTCGGTGCTGTAGCGGGCGAGAAAAACGTCATCGTCCCCCGCACTCGTGACGTCGGCCTCCCCGTCGCCGTCGAAATCCGCGCTGCCCTCAAAGGTGCCCGTTACGTAGAGGCCGCCGCTCCCGTCCGCAGCCACCTCGAAGCTTCTGTCGGAGTGCACGCCGCCGGCACGGCGTACCCAGCGCAAGTCGCCCTCCGCGTTGTATTTAACGAGGAAAATGT
>JAHEMB010000003.1:7636-22167 GCA_024643915.1 Rhodothermaceae bacterium
GCCGGCACTCGTCACGTCCGCCGCGCCGTCGCCGTCGAAGTCTGCGCTGCCTATGAATTCTCCTGTGACGTATACGCCGCCAGCCTCGTCCAGGGCGAGGCCGTTGCAGAAATCAGGGTCGGTCCCCCCGGCACGCTGCACCCAGCGCAAGGCGCCCTGAGCATCGTATTGGGCGAGAAAGATGTCATCCAGGCCGGCGCTGGTGACGTCCGCCGTGCCGTCGCCATTGAAATCGGCGCCGCCCCGGAAGAAGCCCGTGACGTAGAGGACGCCCCCTTCATCCACCGCCAGGCCGACACCTGTATCCATCTCCAGGCCGCCGGCACGCTGCACCCAGATCGCCTGCGCATAGGCCGGGGGCGAGATGCGCTGAAGCCCTGCGACAGCGAGGAGCACAAGCAGGCGGCTGAGACAGCGGAGGCGGTGGCTGTTGCTACGCGGTTTCATATCAGATTCCGGTAGCCCCGGAAGAGCAGGTCGTCGCCAACCGCTTCCCAGCAGTGCTCGGAGAAGGTGAGCGCGTCGGCCATGCGTGCGACGCCGAGCGAGGAGACCGATGGCGTACCCGCGCCGACCAGCTTCGGGGCGATGAAGGCGAAGAAGCGATCCACCAGCCCGTGCCGGAAGAGAGCCGTCGCCAGGCCGGGGCCGGCTTCGACGAGGAGCGACTGGAGGGGCAGGCCGCCGCGCCCGCCGTCGCGCCCGAGGCGGTCGAGGAGGGCGGCCAGATCGAAGTGATCACCGGCCACGGGCATGTGGAGGAGGCGCCCGCCTGCCGCCCGCAGGCCGTCCTCATAAACCGGCGTTGCCCCTTCGCCGACGACGGCGGTGGTGTGATCGGCGAAGGCATCGGTGAAAAGCTGGAGCGTGGACGGGAGCGTGCCCGCGCGGTCGAGCACGAAACGGACGGGTTGCCGGCCCTCGCACAAGCGGACGGTGAGGGCGGGATCGTCGGCCCGAGCGGTGCCCCTGCCCACCAGAATGCCGTCGAGTTCGGCCCGCCACCGGTGCGTGAGGTGCCGCGCTGCCTCCCCGGATACCCACCGTGCATCGCCCGTTGAAGTGGCCACCTGGCCATCGAGCGTCTGGGCTATCTTGAGCGTGACGAGCGGGCGGCCCGTCGCTACGTGCTGTACGAACGCCTCATTCAGCCTCCGCGCTTCCTTTTCAAGCACGCCCGTGATGACCTCGACACCGTGCTCGTGCAGCCGCGCCAGTCCCTTCCCCGCCACGGCTGGAAACGGATCGGCCATGGCAACGACGACGCGGTGGATTTTCTTCTCCAAGATGAGGTCGGCGCACGGCGGCGTCTTGCCCGTGTGACTGCACGGCTCCAGGTTGACGTAAAGGGTGGCCTGGCACAACGCCGCCGCCCCGTGCTGCCGCTCTGCTTCTGCGATGGCGTGGACCTCGGCGTGGGGGCCGCCGTAACGCGCGTGCCACCCCTCGCCCAGCACCGCATCGTCCGGCCCGACGAGCACCGCCCCCACGAGCGGGTTGGGGCTGACGTGCCCGGCGCCGCGCGCAGCCAGTTCCAGGCACCGCCGTATCCATCGCTCGTGCGCGCTCACACCTCCTCCACGTAAACCGGCAGGTCATCCAGTTGCCACGTCTCGAAATAGAATTTCTCCTCCGACCGGGCCTTCTGATACGGCAGGACGAAGCGCCGTACCCCCGCGCAGGGATGCCGCTCGAACGCCCCCACGAGCGCCTCCCGCGCCGGGAGCGACGCGAAAAAACTCCAGTCGAAGCCGTGGTGAGCGGGCTCGGGGAAGAAGGCGACGCCCGCCGTTTCGAGCAAGCGCCGGAGGGCCGGGAGCGCCTGCCGCCGGGGCACCTTAGCGGCAGCCATCAGCACCTCAGGCAGCACCGCTTCCTTGCCTGCGGCGAGCACCGCCGTCCTGGCAGGATTGCGCAGCACGCGTTGCACGGCTTCTTCGTCCAGCGCCTCCACGGCCCCCGCTTTGGTCGCGCGCATCCACCGCAAGCCCGCCAGCCAGTCGAGTAGAGGCGCCGTGAACGCCTCGGGATGAGCGAGCGCCGTCAGCCCCACCCACCCCGTGACCAGGTCGGTGCCGGCAAGGTAGCCCCGGTGGTAGGCCGGCCGCCCCAGGAGCGCCTCTAGCGAAAGCGGCGCGCCCTCCCGGCGGCGGGCGTCCGGATCGAGATCGGGCGCCAACGTCTCCAACGCCGCCGGCTCCTCATAGAAATACTTCAGGACGTCCATCTTTGGGGAGTCGGAGAGTCGCGGAATCGGAGAGCGGGAGGATTGCAACGAGGAGCCGCAGAAACGCAGAAAGCCGGGAGGCCAGGGGATCGTCCACTCGTCGGCTCGTCCTTTCGTCGTTTCGCCGGCTCGTCAGTCCTTCCGCGTAAGGTTCATCTCCATGAACTGTTGCCATGTCTGGCTGTCGGCTGAGAACGCGCCGATTTCGTTCCAACGCCCTTCCTCGTAGGTCATCGTATAGCGAACGTGGCCCTGCGGCACGTCGAAGCTCCAGACGAACTGCTCGTCGCCCATCTCCACGTCGGCATCGACGTAGCGGCCCTCGGCGGTGAAGCTGCGGAGAAGGTAGCGCCCCTGCTGCGCATCGTAGGAGAGGACGGCGAGGGCATCGTGCACCGTCACCGGCTCGTCGTAGCCCGCGCGCTGCTCCGTCCCGTGCCCCTCGATGAGGAGGACGTGGCCCCCGGCTTTGGGCTGGATGCGCTCGTGGACCTGGACCATGCTGGGCTCGCCCGGCCCCCTGCGCATCCACCCCTCCCCTTCCCACTCACCGACCATGAAGTCGAGTTTTTGCATCGCCTCCGAGGGCGGCACGGTCTGCGCCGCCACCGAAACGGTGAGGCCGAGGAGAAGCATCGCGCAGAGGCTTGCGCGGAGCAGCGTGTCGAACATTTTCATGGTTCCTCACGTGGATTTGGCAAAGCGGGAAGGTCAGGGCAGGTACGAGCCCCGCCGGGCCGAGGCTAGGCCGTCCGTTACGGCGCGGCGCACCGTGTCTGCGCGTTTGGTCGAGTCGGTCATGCTGGTAGCGGCGCGGAACTGAATATAGAGATCGAGCAGCCGGCTCTCGTCGGCGTCTTGCCAGGGCGTCGGGTCGGGGGAGCCGAGCCGTTCTACGGCGCGGGCCAGCGTGCCGGGGACGTGACCGGGGCGGTTGACGTGCTGATCCAGCAGCAGCGCCACGCCCAGCTCGGACGAGACGTAGTCGCCAATGAAGCGGTTGACGATCCGGCTCCGGGGGCTCCGGTAGAACAGATCGACGCGGCCCAGAGCGTGCTCGATCTGCACCTGCCGCACCACATCGTTGTGGCCGGCCATCCAGAAGCGATAGGCCCAGGCGAGGTTGCGCAGCCGCTCCTTCTGAGACGGCGTTCGCAGGCGCGTGCCGTTGAGGGTGAAGAATCCCGTAGGGAGCACGTCAGCGGTGAGGTTCACCCCCGTCACGTCGAGACCGAACTGGCCGAAATACGTTTGAAAGACGCCGAGGTCTTTTTCTTTGAGGCGCTGCAGCAGAGCCGGCAGCTCGCCCGCGCCGGTGCCGGCCCCGGCCGTCCACTGAAAGATGCCGAACGTGAGGAAGGCATTGTCCCACGTGTTGATCGCCTCCAGCTTGCCCTCGTTGGCCGACACGGCCTGCATCACCCGCAGCCGCGACGGGGAAAGCCCACCAAACCGCGCCCCGTTGGCCCGGACGAAATCATCGATGGAGGTCGCGCCGAAGTTGAAGACGCCTCTCCTGAATTTCTTCGCGAAGCGCGTGCCGTCCGGGGCCACCCCCCTGTTGCTGTCGAAGCGGAAGGAGCCGGCGAGGGGGGGCAGGCCGGGGACGGACGGCACCACAGCCGGCGCCCCATCATCGGGCGGCGCTTCCTGCACCCGCTGGACGAAGTTGGCGCTGACGAATCCCTCCTGCCCGTCCACGAGCACGTGCAGCCATTCCCCCTGCTCTTCAATAATCTGTACGACCGTGCCTTTCGGCAAGGATTTGATGACGTTCTGTTCCAGCGTGGTAGGCCCGGAGCGGAAATTGAGCCGCGTGGCGGACACGGTCCCTGTCATCGTCAAAGTCTCTGTCATCAACATGATGCTGGCCCTCCAAATTTGTTGGGATCCGTTTACCCTGATTACATTATGGCCCTCCAGAAAAGGTCAGGTTCTATCAATGTGCAGCATCTGAAAAGGAAATGAAAGAGGGGCGAAAGAAAAAGTCAGTTCCCGCGCGAGGCTTCGCGCACCCAGGCCGGTAGCCGGCACCCCGTGGGCGGCAACACTCGCCAGCAGCCTGTCGGTGAAGGCGAGAAGCGCTTCGGCGTCACACGCGAGCCCCGGCGGCACCGCCACCGCCGGCAGGTCGTCGAACGTCACGGCAACGGCGCGTTGCGGCGGCTGGGCTTGCAGAATCGGAGCGGCCTCCTGCGGGCGGGCCGGCAACAGAAAGGCAATGAGCAAAACGGCCGCCAGGAGTGGCAGGCCAAGGAAAAGAAAGCGCTTCATACCTCCGGGGCTTGGGGGGAGAAGATACTACATCGCGCCTGAATCTTGCGCGTCCTGCGCCCGCGTTGCCTCGTATTCTTCGATGTGCCGCTGCTTGAGGCGCTGGTAGGCCGGATCGGCGCGCACCGCGTCCCATTTATCCTTAAAGACGAGCGCCCCTTTCCGCTTTTCGGCATCGGCCCACGTCTGCGGCGCTACCGGCTCGCCCGCCACACGCTTCCGGCCGCCAGGATACTTGGCGTAGCGCATAGCCCGGGTGAAACCCATCTGCAAGTATTTCCGCGCCATGTCCATCCCCACGAAATCCTCTTCGGCGCGGTAGGCCTCGTATCGTGCGAAAAGCGCCGCCGCCGATTTACTGGCCGCCGCCTCGTTCTTGAACGCCCAGAGCGGCAGCAGCTCGCTTTTGTAGGGCTGCACCTTGAAGACGCCCTGCTCTCCGCTCTGGTAGCGGTACTGCTCCGGGTGTGCGCGGAAGTCGATGTCGTATGCTACCGCCATCGTTCAAACCGCAGCGGCTTCGAGGTGGAGCGCCGCCAGGTCGAGGGCCTGGGAAGGGCGGGTATCTACGTCGAGGACGCGCTCCATGTACCCGAGGGCGTGTCGGTTCTCCGCCGGGTCGTTGGAAGCCACGGCGTCGGCGGGGACGAAGAGGCGGTAGCCGCGCATGTAGGCGTCGGCGGCGGTGAGCAGCACGCAGATGTCGCCGCTGAGGCCGGTCAGGATGAGCGTGCCCACGCCGAGGTGATCGAGCAAAACGGGGAGCGTGGTGCCGAAGAAGCCGGAGTGCTTCGGCTTGAGGACGAAGAAATCGTCGTCGTCGGGGTAAAGGCGTTCGGCGAGGGGCCGCCCCCGCACGCCGTCGCGCAGGCAGTGATCGAGCGTCTCGCGGAAGTTGGCACGCCACTGCCCGAAGTGATCGTTTACGTAAATCACCGGCAGGCCGGCGCTACGGGCACGCTTTTTCAGCACCGCGACCGTTTCCGCCGCCTTCAGGGCGTGAAGCAACAGCGCCTCGCCCCCCTCGAACTCGAGGTCGTTGATCCAGTCGATGAGCAGGAGGGCCGCCCCGCCTCGCTTTTCGTCCGTTCCGATACCGTGCATCTCCTTCTTTCGCGTTGGTGCTACGCTGGGCTTTCACCGCGAGCGCCGCGCAGATATCCGGCAGGGTTGTAAAGAGGCTGCAATGGATGAGGAGGGCGAGCAGGGTAGTAAAAATGGTACGGCGGGGTCTTTCATGTTGAAACGTGATCCGGGGGTAATACAGACAGCAGTAACTTTGAACCATCGCAGGCACGCTATGCACACGCTCCCTCTGTTTCTTCTCTTTTCCCTGGTGTTCGGCGGCTGCAACCTGCTGGGGGTGAGCGACGGTGACGTGCCGGACGACCCGGCGCGCATTGCCTCCCTGACGACTGGGCAGTCGGCCTACGGCCCCGGCGCCGAGGTCGTGCTCCGGCTCGAGAACGAGACGAACCGCGCCCTCGGCTACAACCTCTGCCTCGTCGAGCTTCAGCAGCGGGTCGGCGGCGCCTGGCTCTCCCGGCCTGTTCTGGAAGAAAATGAAGCCTGCCCGTTGATCCTGGGCCTTCTTCAGCCGGGCGAAACGACCACCTACACACACCGTCTCCGAGCCGAGCTGCCTGAGGGCCGGTACCGCTTCAGGACAGAGGTGGAACGGATGGGCGCGCCGACGCGCGAGACGATTATCGGCAACGTCTTCAACCTCGTGCGATAGCGTACACTACCCGAGGGCCTGCGCGAGGCGCCGGGCCGTCTCTTCATACGGACGGAAGCGGCAGCCCAGCTCTTCGACGGCCTTGCGGTTTGAATAGCGGTAGAAGCGGGCCGTGGTGCGGGCCGTCTCGCGGGTGATGAGGGCGCGCGTGCCCGTCAGCCGGGCGAAAAACTCGGAGACGGTGCCGGCGGCGAGGGCGAGGCCGGGGGGCAGCCGCAGGCGCGGCGGCGCCACGTCAAAGGCGTCGGCGAGGGTGTGGAGGATGATCTCCCATGACAGGTTTTCGCCCGCGAGGAGGTAGCGCTCGCCCGTGCGCCCGTGCTGCATGGCGAGGCGATGGCCGGCAGCTACATCGAGGACGTCCACCACGTTGGTGCCCCCGGCGGGGATGCCCGGCACGCGCCCGTCGCGCACTTTCTCGGCGAGCCGCCGCGTGTTCTCCCCCGGCCGCGCTAGACCGAAAATGAGCGACGGGTTGACGAGGACGGCGTCCAGCCCCTCGGCCAGGCCCCGATGCACCTCCAGCTCAGCCAGGTATTTGGAGCGGGCGTATTCGCTGTTATGGGGCGATTCGCGCCACGCCGCCGTCTCATCGAGGGCCGTGTCGGTCCGCTCCGTCCGCCCGAGGGCAGCGATGCTGGAAGTATGCACGAGCCGCTCGACCCCCGCCGCGAGGGCTGCGTTGACGACGTGTGCCGTCCCCTCGACGTTGACGCGGTGAAGCCGCGCGCGGTCGCTCTTCCCCTCGAAGCTCAGATAGGCTGCCGTGTGATAGACCTGTCGCACGCCCGCGAATGCCGGCGCCAGACTCTCCGGATCCGTCACGTCGCCCACCACGTGCTCCACCTGCTGCGCTGCCTTCCCTAGCAGGTCGAGGTTGGACGCGGCGCGGCGGAGGATGCGCACGTCCTCCCCCTGCGCGACGAGCTGCCGCACAAGCGTCGAACCGACCAGTCCCGTGGCGCCCGTTACCAGGACTTTCATAACGTGAGGACGTATGGGGGTGTGGAAGAGCCAGGGAGTCGGGGATTTCTTATCCCCTTCCCCCACTCATCAGCTACTCGAACTCGATCAGG
This sequence comes from Rhodothermaceae bacterium, assembly GCA_024643915.1. Classification (GTDB taxonomy): domain Bacteria; phylum Bacteroidota; class Rhodothermia; order Rhodothermales; family JAHEMB01; genus JAHEMB01. The sequence continues at coordinate 14,952 of JAHEMB010000003.1, forward strand.
AGAGCCTTCTTGGCTACGGCCTCGCCGGGAGTGGCGTGGACGGCCTTGACGGTGCCGGGGGCGGGGGCGCGCAGCTCGTTCTCCATCTTCATCGCTTCGAGCACGACGAGGCCCTGGCCCTCTTTGACTTCCTGCCCGGCTTCCACCAGGACGCTCAGCACCAGGCCCGGCATCGGCGCGCGGATCTCGCGCTCGGCGGCGCCTGCGTCGGCGGCCATGCCGAAGCGTTCGAGGAGAAGAGCCTTCTCGTCCTTCACCTGCACCTCCACCTGCCGTCCGCCCAGGGTCACGCGTAGCCGCCCGTCGCCTACCGGCTCCACCACGGCCTCCACGCTCCGGCCATCGATCAGCAGGGTGTAGCTACCCTCGCCGAGTTCGGCCGCGTCGTATTCGAGCGGCGCGCCGTCCATCCTCAGGCCCGCCCCGTCGAAAACGAGGTCGAAGGTGCGTTCGCCGACATGGGCGCGGTAGGTACTCATCGGGAGACTCCTCTGGCGAAAAGCGAAAATCTCGTTGGGCCGCTTCGCTTTGCGGCTCCTATTGGCGAACTTCACGGGGCCTGACAAATCAAGGAGATTTGTCAGCGTGTGAACGTGTGGACGAGGGAAAAGCAGCTTTCGTTCATACGTCCACACCGAAATCTGCGTCAGCGAATTTCGACAGAAGATACAAAGAACGCCCGTCGCTACGGACCCATGGCCGATGAACTTACGCCGGAGTTGCTGCTGTACGCCTACCGGCACGGCCTCTTCCCGATGGCCGATCCTTACGAAGGCGACACCGTCTATTGGTTCGCGCCGGACCCGCGCGCCATCCTGCCGCTCGACGCCTTCCACGTGCCCCGATCCCTCGCGAAACGGGTGCGACAGGAACGCTTTGAGGTGACGACCGACCGGGACTTCGAAGGGGTGATGCGCGGCTGCGCCGACCGGCCCGCTACGTGGATCTCGGAAGAGATCATTCAGGCGTATGTCGCGTTACACGAACGCGGGTACGCCCACAGCGTCGAGTGCCGGCGCGAAGGGCGGCTGGTGGGCGGCATTTATGGCGTGGCCCTCGGCGGCGCGTTCTTTGGCGAGTCGATGTTCCACCGGGCGCGCGACGCCTCGAAGGTGGCCCTCGTGCACCTCGTGAGGCGGTTGCGGCACGGCGGCTACGGTTTGTTCGATGTGCAGTTCGCCACGCCGCACCTGCGGCGCTTCGGCCTCGTTGAGATCCCGCGCGCCGCCTACGAGCGCCGCCTCGCCTACGCCCTCACCCTGCCCGCCTGCTGGGACGGCGAGGATTGAACCCGTTGCCTCCAACCGACAAACTGACATCCGACAAACCGACAACCAACAATGCGGCATCTGACGTTTCTGCTCGCGTTCGTGCTTTTCATCACCCCCGGCTGCGGCGGGGAGGCCCAGGCACCGGAGCAGGCGCCCGTGCGGCAGACGGCCCTCGAACAGCCCGTACCCGAGCCGGACAGCACCACCAAACGCCTTTTCGCCCAGGTGATGAACTACGCGCGGGAGAACGACCTGCACGAGCGGCCCCTCGGCGAGATCATGCAGGAACTCGGCCTCCAGTTCGAGGGCAAGCCGTACATGGCCGGCCTCCTCGATGAGCCCGACAGCGAAACGCTCATCTGCCGCCTCGACGGGTTCGACTGCGTCACCTTCGTCGAGGCGGCCCTGGCGATGGCGCGGGCCATCCGGCAGCAGGATTATTCGTACGATAGCTTCGCCCTCAACACGCGCGACCAGCGCTACCGGGGCGGCGAGATGGGCGACTATTGCAGCCGCCTCCACTATTTCTCCGATTGGATCGCCGACAACGAGCGACGCGGCAACGTAGAGAACATCACCGAGCAGGTGGGCGGCGAGCCGTTAGACAAGACGATCAACTTCATGACGTCCAACCGCAAGAGCTACCCGCGCTTCGCCACCAACGACACCCTCTTCGCGTGCATCCAGGAGATGGAAGCGAACCTCGCCGACGTCGAGCTTTTCTACATCCCCCAGCACCGCATCCGCGACGCCTACGACCAGCTCCAGGCCGGCGACATCATCGCCACCGCCACGAGCATCAAGGGGCTCGACGTGACGCACACCGGCCTCGTCTATAAGCACGACGGCGGCACCGGCTTCCTCCACGCCTCCCTCACGGGGGGCGTCAAGACCGAACCGGACCTGCAAAACTATATCACGAGCGTCAAGAAGCAGATCGGCATCATCGTCGCCCGCCCGAAATCTACTTCGATTTGAACACAACGGCAGCGTGATCACACGGCGCTACGAGGCCACCTCGGCGACGGCCATCGGTTATTCGTCACTGGTCATTGGCTCTCTCTAATGACCAAAGACCGGTGACGCTCTCCCAGCCCCTGCACGCTCGCGCACCATTTCAACCGGCAGAATCCTTCACCCGTAGCGCTTATGGCCCTCCTCAACCGCATCGGTGTTTTTACGAGCGGCGGCGATGCACCCGGCATGAACGCCTGCGTCCGCGCCGTGGTGCGCACCGCCCTGGCGAATGACCTCGAAGTCGTCGGCATCCGGCGCGGCTACGCGGGGATGATCGACGGCGACTACGTGGAGATGGACGGGCAGTCCGTGTCGAACATCGTGCAGAAAGGCGGGACGGTGCTCAAGAGCGCCCGCTCCGCACGGTTCCGCGAGCCGGAATGGCGCGCAAAGGCCGCCGAACAACTGCGTGAGTCGCACATCGATGCCCTTGTCGCCATCGGCGGCGACGGCACATTTCAGGGCGCCGCGGCCTTCCACGACGAACACGGCCTGCCAGCCGTCGGCTGCCCTGGCACCATCGACAACGACCTCTTCGGCACCGACGAGACCATCGGCTACGACACCGCCCTCAACACCGCTCTCGAAAACATTGACCGCATCCGCGATACCGCTGACGCGCACGACCGCCTCTTCCTGGTGGAGGTGATGGGCCGCGACGCCGGCTTTATCGCCCTCAACTGCGCCATCGGGGGCGGCGCCGAAATGGTTCTCATCCCTGAGACGTTTACCGAGATGGGCGAGATCAAGGACCGGGTGCTCTCTCTCATGTCCGCCCAGACGCGCTCCTCCATCGTGGTGGTGGCCGAGGGAGACGAGCACGGCGGCGCCATCCGCATCGAACAGGCCATGCGCTCCGACCCCGCCTTCGGGCAGATCGACCTCCGGGTGTGCGTCCTGGGGCACACACAGCGCGGCGGCTCGCCCACGGCGCGGGATCGCGTCCTGGCCAGCCGGCTGGGCGCGGCCGCCGTGGAGGCCCTCCTGGCCGGCCACACCAACGTCATGGTCGGCGTCTCCGAGAACGAGATCAAGCTGACCCCCATGCGTAACGTGTGGAGCCGCAAGAAAAACATTAACTACGAACTGCTGAAGCTGACGCAATTGCTGAGTTAGCTTTCAGCAGTCAGCCGTCAGCGGTCAGCTTCTTTCTCTGGCTGAAAGCTGACCGCTGATAGCTGACCGCTTTTTATGAAGAAACATAGCCCCCCCGTCGGCGAAGTCGAAGGCAAGAAGGAGCAGGTCGAGGCGATGTTCGACGCCATCGCGCCCCGCTACGATTTGCTGAACCGCGTCCTGAGCCTGGGCATCGACCAGCGCTGGCGAAAGAAGGCGGTGGCGATGCTGCGCGAGGAACAGCCCAAACGCATCCTCGACGTGGCTACCGGCACCGCCGACCTCGCCCTCCAATCGCTCGTGCTCGACCCCGAGAAGGTCGTCGGCGTGGACATCGCGGAGGAGATGCTGAGCATCGGTCGGGAGAAAATCGCCAAACTGGGCGAGGGCGACCGCGTCACGCTTCAACGCGGCGACGCTGAGCGCCTGCCCTTCTCCGATAACCAGTTCGACGCCGCCCTCGTGGCTTTCGGCGTGCGCAACTTCGAGGACCTGGACCAGGGGCTGGAGGAGATCCGACGCGTGCTCCGCCAGGATGGCGTGCTCGTCGTCCTCGAGTTCAGCCATCCGCGCGCCACGCCCGTCAAGCAGCTCTACGACTTCTACTCGCGCCACATTTTGCCCCGCGTGGGGCGGGCCATCTCGAAAGACGAGGGCGCCTACGAGTACCTCCCCGCCTCCGTCGCCGCCTTCCCTGACGGCCCCGACTTCCTCGAACGGATGCGCCAGGCCGGCTACCACGACTTCACCTGGGAACCCCTCACCTTCGGCATCGCCTCCCTCTACCGAGGACGCGCCTGAGAATTGCGGAATTCGGACTTCTATTTTAGGATTTCGGATTTAGAGATGAGGCAACATGAAGGCTCGGCGAATGTGGGGGCGGCGGGTGTATACAAAATGTTAAGGTGCAACAGGGGCGCAGGTGGGGCGTACCGGGTTGCCGCAGAGGGAAACACGGGAGGCGACCTGCCATCCCCATCCGTATGAAGTCACTCATCGCCTTGCTGGGGGCACTGCTATGGGGCGCCGCGATGGCGCACGCACAGCCGGCCTCGCTCAGCGGGTTCGTCAAAGACGCCGCCACGGGCGAGACCCTGTTGCTGGCCAACGTGATTCTGGCCGGGACGGGCCAGGGCGCGGCTACCAACAACGCCGGCTACTACACGCTCACCGGCCTCGCACCTGGCGCCTACACCGTCGTCGCCTCCTACATCGGCTACCAGGAGTTTCGGGAGGAGATTACCCTGGCGCCGGGCGAGCGGCGGCGCCTCGACATCAACCTCGCGCCGGGGGGGCTGCTGACCGACGAGATCGTCGTCACCGCCGAGCGAGAAGCCGAGGTAGAAGCGCGCAACCTCGGCGTGGCCCAGCTCAAGATCGCCACGGTAGAGCAACTCCCCACCGTCTTCGAGCCCGACGTTTTCCGCGCGCTCCAGCTCCTGCCCGGCGTCAAAGCCGCCAGCGACTATTCGAGCGGCCTCTACATCCGGGGCGGCGATCCGGGGCAGACGCTCATCCTCCTCGACCGCACCACCGTCTACAACCCCAGCCACGTCTTCGGCTTCTTCTCCACCTTCAACCCGGACGCCATCAAAGACGTGCGCCTCTACAAAGGCGGCTACCCGGCCTCGTACGGCGGGCGGCTGGGCGCGGTGGTGGACATCTACAACAAAGACGGCAACCGGAACGAGATCGAGGGGGGCCTGAGTCTGGGCCTGCTCGCTTCGCGCGCCCTCATCGAAGGGCCGTACAGCCGGGGCTCATGGATGGTGGCCGTGCGCCGCTCCACCCTCGAACCGCTCCTTGCCGCTCTCCAGGGGCAGGAAGGCGTGCCCGACGCCTTCCACTTCGTCGACCTCAACGCCAAGGTCAACTTCGACGCCACGCCCGACGACCGGCTCTCGCTCTCGTTCTACACCGGGCAGGACGCCCTCGACCTCGAATTCCTCGAAGATGCCCGCCTTGACCTGAAATACGGCAACCGCACCTTCAGCGCCAACTGGACCCACCTCTTCTCAAACCAACTCTTCTCGAACTTCACCTTCACCACCTCCCGCTATTTCAGCACGCCGCGCGCCATCATCGCCGGCACGGAGATCGAGCAGGACAGCCGCATCTACGACACCTCGCTCAAGGCCGACTTCGAGTACATCCCCAATGAGCGGCACGAGGTGGACGCCGGCTTCTGGGCGGGCATCTTTACGTTCCCTTTTAAGAGCTTCTTTGATGGCGTGCAGACGTTCAGCCCGCGCATCCAGACGGGTTACGTCGCTGCTTACGCGCAGGAGACCTTCCGCCCTTCGCCCCTCTGGATGTTCCAGGGCGGCCTGCGCCTGACGTATTTCAGCGACGGCGACTTCGTGCGCCTGGAGCCCCGCCTGACGGCTGAGCACCGCCCCAACGCGCGCCTCCGCCTCCAGGCCAGCTACGGGCGCTACCACCAGTTCCAGACGCTCATCACGAACGAGAGCTTCTCAGGCTTCGACTTCTGGCTGACCGCCGCCGAGGGCGTGGCCCCGTCTTTCGGCGACCAGTTCATCCTCGGCGCCAAGACCATCGTCGGCGACGGCCTCAACCTGGACACGGAAGTCTATTACCGGACGATGCGCGACCTCTTTGTGCTCGATCCGTTCCTGCCCGATCCCGCCGGCCTCGAATACTTCGAATACTTCTCTTTCGGCAACGGCTACGCCTACGGCGCGGAGTTCCAGTTAGAGAAGGCACGGGGGCGGTTCAACGGTTTTGTGGCCTACACCTTCGGCGTCACCCGACGGCGTTTTCCCAACCTGAACGTGGTGGCGGGCGAGCCGCGCTACTACCCGCCGAAGTACGACCGGCGCCACGACCTCAACCTGGTGGGCAACTACGAGTTGGGGAAGAAGTGGCGGGCCTCGGGGGTCTTCACCTTCGCCAGCGGCCAGGCCTACACCGCGCCCACCTCGCAATACAAGCTACTCGACGCCGAGGAGCTGGTGGGTCAGAACGCCGTGGACGTGGTGACTTCGCCCGGCCTCAACGAGGCGCGGCTGCCGGCCTACCACCGCCTCGACCTAGGCGTGAGCAAGCGCGGCCCCTTTTTCAAGCTGGGCGACTACGAGCTTCAACTCCAGGTCATCAACGTCTACAGCCGCCGCAACATCTGGTTTTATCTGCTCGAATTCGAGAACGACAACACCATCACCCGCCGCGAGGTGCCGCAGATTCCTTTCCCGCTGCCGAATATTTCCTTCTCGGTGAAGTTCTGAGGTGACATGATGCGCTATTCGATGTATGATGAGGAGAGAGGAGGGAGGAGGGAGGAGAGCATCCATTGGGTACGGTGGTTTTCATTCTCTCTTCTCTCCTCTCCCCTCACCCCTCTCCTTACTCTTTTCCTCCTCCTGGCCGGCTGCGACGGTGCCGACCCCGGCACGTTCGAGGAGGAGTACGTGGTGGAGAGCTACCTGATTGCCGGGGAGCCGTTGCAGCAGGTGCGCGTAAGCCGCACGGCGCCCCTCGACGCGCAGTATGACTTTACGGCCCTCGCCGTGCGCGGGGCGGCGGTGCGCGTGCTGTTGCTGGACGGGAGCGGGGGGGTGGAGGCGCGCTATCCGTTCCGCGAGAAAACGGGCGAGCCTGGTATCTACGTGCCCGAGGAATTGCTTATCCCCGCCCTGCCCCTCCGGCGTTACCGGCTGGAGGTGGACGCGCCAGACGGCGCCATCCGCGCCGAGACGGTGGTGCCGGACACGTTCAGCGTCATCAGGGCAAGCGCCGACACGGTGGTGTATCAGAGCACGGCGCAGCTCGAAATCACCGTTACGCAGAGCCGC
>JAHEMB010000295.1 GCA_024643915.1 Rhodothermaceae bacterium
GCTGTATTGCTATTGTGCGAAGCTTCTCCTTACTTGCAGAAGGAAAGGTTCAGGCTTCGTTCAATTGAAAGAGCAGGGGGATGGTCATAGAACTGATGAAAGAAGGCGATGCGGGGCCGGAGATCAAAAAGCTCCAGCAGAAGCTGAAAAAGGCCGGGTTCAATCCGGGCGCCCTCGACGGCGAGTTCGGGCCGGCGACGGAGGCGGCGCTGCTGGCCTTCCAGCGCAGCAGCGGCCTGCTGGCCGACGGCATTGCGGGGCCGCGTACTCTGGTTTCCCTCGATCTCCTGGCAGCGAAAGACCTGCCCTCCATCGTCGACAAAGTGACGCCCCTGATGGTGTCGCGGATGTTTCCTTTCACCCAGACCGATCCCATCAAGAAGAACCTGCCGGCGGTGCTCGGCGCGCTCAAAGAGGCCGACCTCGACGACAAGAGCATGGTGCTGATGGCTCTCGCGACAATCCGCGCCGAAAGTGAGGGCTTCGTCCCGATCCAGGAGTTCAAATCGCGTTTCAACACGTCGCCGGGCGGCCACCCGTACGACCTCTACGACAACCGCAGCGACCTGGGCAACCGGGGCCGACCGGATGGCGAGAGTTTCTGCGGGCGCGGCTTCATCCAACTCACCGGGCGGAGCAACTACGAGCGGATCGGGAAGAAGATCGGGCTGGGCAACGGCCTCGTCGATGACCCGGGCAAAGCCAATGACCCCGCCATCGCGTCGAAAATCCTGGCGGCTTTTCTCAAGGCGAAGGAGATGGACATCCGCGAGGATCTCCTCGAAGACAATCTGCGGGCGGCGCGGCGGGCCGTCAACGGCGGTTCCCACGGCCTCGACCGTTTCACGGACGCCTACCGGCGCGGCCAGGCTGCCATCCCGGATGCGTAGCGGCTAAAGCGGATACGCGCCCAACTCCTCGCCAAGCTCCACCTCGCTGAAATAGCGGCGGGCGGCGGCGAGGTCGGAGAGGGCGGGGGGAAGGTGGACGAGGAGGAGGCGCCTCGCCCCGGCCTCGGCGGCGATGTGGACGGCCTGCTCGGCGGAGGAGTGGCCCCGCCCCGCGCCTGTAGCTTCGTGGACGAGGATGTCGGCGTCGCGGGCGAGGCGGACGACGGTGTCGGTCGGCTCCGTATCGCACGAGTAGGCAACGACCTTGCCCGAGGGCACGTGCGTCACGCGCAGGCCCACGGTGGGCACCGGATGCACCACGGGCGCCGCCGTCACGTGCCACGTCTCGCTCGAAAGCACCTCGGCGCCCTCCTCGTGGGCCACCTCGCGCCACTGTATCTCCGGCACGTCCCACCCGCTCGTCTCGAATGCGCCCCAGCAGCGGCGGGCCTGGTCGAGCGCCGCGCGGATGCCGTAGACCGGCAGGGGTCGCTTCCGCCCCGACAGCCAGATCTTCTCGATGAAAAGCGGAAAGCCACCGACGTGGTCCGGGTGCTCATGTGTGATAATCAAACCATCCAGCGCGCCGAGATCGAGGCCCGCCGCCTGGAGACGCTGCACGAGGTCGCCCCCGCAATCGACGGCTAGGACGGAGCCGGCCGCCTCCACGGCGAGCATCGTGGTGGTACGGTGTGGATCGGTGAAGGCCGCGCCGGTGCCGAGCAGATGAAGGGTGGGCATGGTCTGTGGTCAGTTTGTCAGTTGCCGATTGACGACGAGAAAATAGGAAAAGAAAATCGACAACCGGCAAACTGACAACTGGCAAACCAACAATCTACTTCTTCCTCACGACCACGTAGTCGATGAGATCGAAGAGGGCGGTGCGGGCGTCGGAGGAGGGGAAGGCGTCGAGGAGGGCGCGGGCCTCGTCGGCCAGGGCGTGCATGCGGCTGCGCGCGTAGGCCAGGCCGCCGTGCTGCTCTACGAAAGCGGCCACGGCGCGCACGTCGGCGCGGCTTTTCTTCTTCTTGCGGATGATCTTCATAAGGCCTCGCCGCTCGCGCCGGTCGGCCTGCTTCAGGGCGTAGATGAGCGGGAGCGTCAGCTTCTTCTCTTGCAGGTCGATGCCGAGCGGCTTGCCCACGTCGTCGAGGCCGTAGTCGAAAAGGTCGTCGCGGATCTGGAAGGCAAGCCCGAGCTTTTCGCCGAGCACGCGCATCCGTTCGATTGCCGCCTCGTCGTCGGTGGCACTGAGGGCGCCGCAGGTGGTGCAGGCGGAGATGAGCGAGGCCGTCTTGTCCGAGATGATGCGGAAGTACGTCTCCTCGTCGATGTCGAGCTTGCGGGTTTTCTCGATCTGCAATAGCTCCCCTTCGCTCATGCGGCGGACGGCGTCGGAGAGGCGGTGGAGGAACGCGTAGTCGCCGTTTTCGAGGGAGAGGAGCAGGCCCCGGCTCAGCAGAAAGTCGCCGAAGAGGACGGCCACCTTGTTCTTCCAGAGGGCGTTGATGGAGAAGAGGCCCCGCCGCCGCTCGGCATCATCGACGACATCGTCGTGGACGAGCGTGGCCGAGTGGAGAAGTTCGACGAGGGCGGCGGCGCGGTAGCTTCTTTCCGTCACCCCGCCGCAGACCCTGGCCGAGAGCAGCACGAGGAGGGGGCGCACCTCCTTGCCTTTCTGCTTGAGCAGGTACTGCGTGACTTTGTCGAGCAGCCCCACGCGCGAACGCATGGCCTCGCGGAAGTACCGGCGGAACGTTTTCAGGTCGTCCTCAACCGGCCTTCTGATATCGCCGAGCGTGATGTTCCGCTCCGCGCGCAGCGGCTCCGTTTCGCGTGCTGTAGCAGCGCCGTGGCCCTGCGTTATGATCGGCTCATCGACCATCGCTTAACTTTCAGAAATTTTTGAAAACCCGACGGATGGTACGCTGCCTCGCCCCGGAAGTTTACCGGCGCTTTCAGATTCTCGCTTCTTTCGCCAGCAAAAAAGCAAAGGTAAGATGCTGCCGGAGGCGATGCAAGCCAGTGCAGCGCTCGTCGCAAAAAACAGACCACGGACAGCTATCCGGGAGCGAAGAGCGAGGAACGGGGAGCAGAGAGCGGAAAAACCAACAGCGAGCGAAGCAGCTTGCCCCGATTCAGTCTATCGGGGAACGTCCCAAAGCGAACCCCGCTTGCATCGGGGCAGGCTCCGTGAGCGGACAAAAGGGGAACTCGCCTGGCGCGCTACGATTAATGTTATTCGCTCGCCGCCTCTCTTTTCCTTCCTCATCCAATTCCGCTTGCCGACGTGCTTACCGACACCTTCGGTCGTCGCCACACGTACCTCCGCATCTCGCTCACCGAGCGCTGCAACCTGCGGTGCCGGTACTGCATGCCGGAGGAGGGCGTGCCGCTTTCGCCGCGCGATCATTTGCTCACGTTCGAGGAGATTGAGCGACTGGCGCGTTTGTTCGTGCGGCACGGGGTGGATAAGATCCGGCTGACGGGGGGCGAGCCCCTGGTGCGGCAGGACGTAGAAGTGCTGGTGGAGCGGCTGGGGCGTCTCGATGGGCTGCGGACCCTCGCCATGACGACCAATGGGCTGCTTCTGCCGAAGAAGCTGCCCCGCCTGAAGGCGGCGGGCATCAACTTGCTCAACATTAGCCTCGATACGCTCCGGCCCGAACGCTTCACCGACGTCACGCGCCGCCAGGGCTTCGACCTCGTCCTCCGCGCCATCGACGACGCCCTGGAGGCCGGCTACGACCCGCTCAAGGTCAACTGCGTCGTCATGCGCGGCTTCAACGACGACGAGCTGGGCGACTTCGTGGCGATGACGGAGGCACAGCCCATTGAGGTGCGGTTCATTGAGTACATGCCCTTCGGCGGCAATGGTTGGGCCGATAATGTGCTGGTTCCCTTTCATGAGATGATCGCCCGCATTGAGGAGCGCGTCGGGCCGCTCGAACGGATTCACGACGGGCCGAACGAAACGTCGAAGACCTTCCGGGTGCCGGGCTTCCGGGAGCGTGTGGGCTTCATCACATCGATGAGCGCGCATTTCTGCGCCGGCTGCAACCGCCTCCGCCTGACCGCCGACGGAGCGCTCAAAGTCTGCCTCTTCGGCACGGCCGAGGTCAGCCTCCGCGACGCCCTCCGCGCTGGTGCTACCGACGACGAGATGGCCGAGATCATCCAGGCCGCCATCCTACGCAAAAAGGCCGCCCACGCCGGCATGCACGAACTGGCCGCGTCCGACAACCGCCCCATGATCCTCATTGGTGGCTGAGGGTCAGCGAGCAATGGAAAGAATTTCTCATTTCTCATGTAGCATTCTTCATCGCCCTGATGATAGGAATTCGTACCTTCGGGCGAGACGGTTTAGGAAAGGCTCATGCGCGCGGAGTTTGAGATAGATCACATCGTGGCGATCCAGGGGCAGGTCTACGTGCTGGTGCGCGAGGTAGACGGCGTCGATTTCGTCGTCTCGCGTGGGACGCGCCTCGGCGAGGCCCTCATCCGCCCCTGGCTGGGCCAGCCCCGCGCTCTGGATGAGCGGGGCCGGCTCCGCGAAGACCTGCTCGCTTTCGCGCTCAAGCATCCGAAAGACCGGACGCGCTTTTGCGTGGGCGAGCGGGTGATGCTGGAAACCGTGGAGGTCCGCCCCCGCCCCGTCTTTTCCCCCGAACCCTGAACTGGCATGAACGCGCCCCTCGTCGCCCGCCCCGAGGCTTCCGAATACGCGCCCTACTATGGGCGGTACCTCGAAAACGTGCCGGAAGGCGACCTCTTTGAAGTGCTGGCGACGCAGCCGGATGAGACCGCGGCCCTGCTCGAAGAAATTGGCGAGGCGCGGGCCGACTACCGCTACGCTCTGGGCAAGTGGAGCGTAAAGGAGATCGTGGGCCACCTCATCGACACGGAGCGCGTTTTCGCCTACCGCGCCCTCCGCTTTGCCCGGGGCGACCGCAGCGCCCTCCCCGGCTTCGACCAGGATGCCTACGTGGCCGCCGCCCACTTCGACAATCGTCCCCTGGCTGATCTGGTCGAGGAATTCCGACTGGGCCGCCGCGCCAATGTGCGCCTGTTCCGCAGCTTCGACGCAGCGGCGCTCCGGCGCAGCGGCACGGCCAACGGCGTCGAGATGTCGGTGCGGGCCCTGCTGTATATCATCGCTGGGCACGAGCGGCACCACCGGCAGATCCTCCGCGAGCGTTACCTGCCTGGACTGATGGAAGAGGGTGGATAGAGGATGGAAGATAGATGGGCTACAAAGCCAGGCAGCGTCGTCGGGCTTTTCTTGCTTGGCCTTCTGCTGCTGGCCGGCTGTGCCTCCACCGAATCGCTGCCTGCGGGGGAGCAGGTGCCGCAGACGTTTGAACGGGCGGTGCCGATGAGTGGGCAGTACCTCGTCTACCTGCCCGAAGGCTACGACGAAGGCGGTCAGTTTCCGCTCCTCCTCTTCCTCCACGGCTCGGGCGAGCGCGGCGAGGACATCGACCTGGTGAAGGTCCACGGCCCGCCGAAGCTGGCCGCGCGGGGCGATGAATTCCCCTTCATCATCGTCTCCCCCCAGATGCCGAAGAACCAGCGGTGGTCGCCGGCTCTGCTGGACGCGGTGGTCGACGAAGTGCTGGACCGCTACCGCGTGGACGAGGCGCGGA
>JAHEMB010000296.1 GCA_024643915.1 Rhodothermaceae bacterium
GCGGTTGTGCGGCGTGTCGTTGCGGCCGCTGCTGAGGAGGAAGCCGACGTAGCTGCGCTCGAACTCCGCCCGCGTGAGAACTTCGCCGTTAACGTGTACGACAGCCTCGGTGGAATCAGGTGGCGCGACCCACCCTGCGCAGAGCAGGAGAAGGAGGGGCAAGGCAGATTTCAACACAACCGATCGCATAAAGTCTTTATCCTGAAACGTGAAAACGCAGATTTACTGACGTGAACCTACGGTTTCATAAGGAAACGTGATGGGTGAGGATGCCTTGCTGAGGAGAGGGAAAGGGGGGCAATCTCACGTTTCACGCATCACGTGCCTCAGTAGTACACCCGGAAGTCCACCATCTGTGTGTTGCCGAGGAGGTCGAAGGGCATGTAGGCGAAGTCGAAGCCCAGGCGCACGCGGCTCACGCGCACGTCGAGGCCGGCGCCGGCGGCGAAGTGGCTGTCCACGTTGTCGAGGAAGAGATCCTTGTAGCCGGCTCGCGCTTCGAAGGTGAAGGTGCGGTTGCCGTAGCGGAAGATTCCGCCGACGTCGCTGTTGAGGTCGTTGTCGTTGCTCTGGTTGACGTCGCCCAAGGCCAGCAATTCGACGTTACCCATCTGCACGAGCGGCAAGGCCAGGCCGAACTTGAAGGCGAGCGGCAGGTCCCACGCATCCATCTCCACACGCGCCGGGATGTCCGGGTTGTTGCCCCGGTTCCGCTCGTCGATATCGACGAAGACCTGGCTGTTGACGCCGTTCATCTCCATCTTGCCGCCGAAGTTCATGATGGAGGCAGCCAGCTTGAGGCCGTTGAAGTATTCCGTCTCGAGCACAAAGCCGAAGTCGAACGCCACTGCCGAGGCACTCATGTCGCGGATGGACTGGTTGACGTACTTAACCGTCCCGCCGAAATAGAAGGAGGGGGTGAGCGGCTGCGCGTAGGTCAAGCCGAGGCTGAGGTCGGAGGCGGCGAACGTCTCGCCCGTGCCCTCGGGCAGGGCCACCGTGCGCACGTCCATCCGCCCATAATCGACCGAGGCGATGCTGAGGCCAACGGCACCGGAGAGGACGGGGATAACCACCCCGGCGGCATTGTAGTCGATGTCCGCCACCCACTCGTAATGGGTAAAGAAGGCATTCGCACGGTGCATGCCCAGGTAGGGCCGGGCCGCCCCCGCCGGGTTCCAGAAGAGCGCATCGCCCCCCGTGGCGATGGCGGTGTAGGCATGGCCCACCGCCTGCCCGCGCGCCCCCGTCCCGAGGGTCAGAAAGGGCGCCGCCGTCGTCCCGGCGCGGCTCTGCGCGAGGGCGGGCAAGCCGCCCAGTAGCGCGAGGCAAACTATCAGGAAGATCTTTCTCATAACCGTCTCTTGGAGGTCATCGGTCATTGGTCCTTCGTTCTTTGCCCAGTTGACGGATGCCTATTTCACGAGGGCGAACTTGCCGATGTGTTCGCCGATGCCGGGGGCCTCGACGTGGAAGATGTAGACGCCGTAGGCCACGTCCTGCTCGTCGACCGTGCGCAGGTCCCACCACTCGGCGCCGTCGGAGACGACACCGTCGTGCTCGAGGGTGCGCACCAGCTCGCCGCGCAGGTTGAAGATTTTGATGGTGCAGCGCGGCGGCAGGTGGATGAACTGCACGCGCCGCTCGCCCCGCCCCTCGATCTGCGAGCGCGGCTCGAACCGCGATGTACCGACGTACGGGTTGGGCACCACGGCGATCTTATCCAATTCGCTCCGCGCTTTCTCCGCGTCGATCTGCGGCGGACGGAGGGTGAACTGGAAGAAGTCGCCCGTGGCGAAGGGGCGGGTGACGGAGGCGCGGAGGACGCTGCCCGGGCCGGGCGGGCCGGTGGGACTCTCGCCTTCAGGCGGCGCGAAGCTGATGCGGTAGCGGAAGCGGCGCGTGCCCGTCCCCGGCCGCTCGGCAATCAGCAGGTCGTCGCCCAGGTCGTAGGCGCCACTGCCGTTGCGGTCCTCAATGAGCAGTTCCACCTGCTCGTTCGTTGTGGCGTTGACGGCGAAGATGGGAATGGCCTCGCGCAGGAAGCCAAAGACGCGCGGCGGGGTGTAGAGCGAGTCGCCGGGCGCCACCCACCGCAACTCGTAGTCGTACGGTGAGGAGACGGCGGCCGCCGTCGTGTCCTCGCGCACCCGGGCGATCCAGTTGGTGCTGTAGCCGTCGAGTTCGCGCGGGTCGAGGCTGAACAATTCGTTGGCCGTTCCCTGGTTCGCTACATAGCCCGTCCGCTCTTCACGCAACGTGATGGCGTCATCGTTGTCGAGCTTCACCACGAAACCCTCTGTGAGCGGCGTCGTCTCGACGAGCGGCGTGCGATCGATGAGCGTCTGCCCGGTGGAAATATTCTCCACGCTGAAGGCAGTGGTGAGGTAGGCGTCTCCCGTGGGGGCCGGCTCGCTGAAGAAGGTCAGCTTGTAGACGGCGCTCGGGTCGATTTCCTCGGGGCTGAGGATCTGCACTGCTGCCGCTCCTGTGCCAATGCCGCTCGTCACTTGGCTCAGGTCCTCATTCGCCCCGCCCTCGATGAAGCCCGCCGGGGTGGCGCGGGGCGTCACCACCGCCGCGTTGGGCGAGACACCGATCAGGTTGCCCGCCTGCGTCACGCTCACGTTGAACGTATTTTCCTGCGGGTCGATGGGGTCGGAGTTTGGGTTTGCAGGGTCGAGGAAGCCCCGGTCGTAGGCCACGAGAGCGTAGTAATAGGTGATGCCGTTGGTAACGGTGCTATCGACATAGAAGAATTCGAGGCCGGTGTCCTCGCCCCGGTCGTACACAGCCTCTCCGCCCAGCACCGTGATGGGCCCTCGGATGCCGTTGTCGAGATCCCACTGCGCGAGGGGCTCGTAAAAGGTAGGCGTGCCGCGCACGTCGGTGATGGTGCGGGCGTCGGAGAGGAGGGGGTCAGTGCCCCGGTACAGCTTGTAGCCCTCGAAGTCGAACTCCTGGCTGAAGCGGTCGAAAGAGGCCACAGAGGTCGTGTCCCAACTCAGCACCACGCGCCCGTCGCCCGGCGAGGCCGTCAGGCGCGGCAAGAACGGCGGCTGGGCGAAGTTGTAGTCGGCGTTGAAGATGTTCTGCACCGTACGCCGGTTCTTGAAGAAATCCTGCTCGTCGTCGCCGAAGACCCAGGCGGTCGAGAAGAAGTCGGCGGCGCCGGCAGGCAGGGCAACGGGGCCGGAGGTGAAGGTCAGGAACGGCTCGATGTCCGCCTCAAGGGCATCGGGCTTGGTGCCGAGGGGGAACTGGGCGAAGTTGATGAGGCGGTCCCACATCCACGAGTCGTCGCGGAGGTTGTCGCCGCTCTCATAGAAGGGGCGGGTCTGGAGGTCGAAGCCGGTCAGGCCCACCTGGTCGCTCTCGTCCACGTCCAACTCGTCGAAATTCGGCTCACCCCGGTCGGGGATGCCGTTGGTCTCGCCCGTGTCCGGCCCGGGGTAGCCCAGGTCGAACGGTCCCAGCCCGTCGAGGCCGACGTCGTCGTTGACGAGTTCGCCTTGGTCCCACACGCCGTTGCCGTTGTCGTCCGTGAAGCCGACCCAGTCGAGGTTCTCATCGCCCGTCCACCAGATGCCGGCTTTGAAGGCGGCCCGGTCCTCCAACGGGCCGTTGAAGGCGATGAAGTTAGCCAGGTTGTAGTTCGCCTCGACGAAGGCGCGGATCTGAAGCTGCCCGTCAATGCGTTGGCCCGGCCCGCCGAAGCGCTGCTCGTCGGTGATGCCGTCCTCGTCGTTGTCGAGGCCGTCATTGGGGCGTGCCGGGCTTTCGAGGAATGCGAAGCCGGTGTAGCCGCAGTCGTAGGTGCCGCCCGTGGAGCGCTGGCAGAGGCCATCCTGGTCCCAGCCGAAGGCCACGTCGATCTGCGGGTTGAAGGCGCCAATCTCGTCGCCCTCCTCCTCGCCCAGCCCGTAGTCCATCACTTGGGCGAAAATCAGGCAACGTTCGTAAATGAACGGGTTGGGGCAGTTGTAGTCGAACCCGCCGACGTTTTTGACGCGGTAGAGGATGAACATGGTGTCCTCGGCGAGGACGTTGGCCCACTGGAATATGCGGACCTGCGTCTGCAAGCCTAGCCCGCCCATCGTCGAGTCGGCTGGGTTCGGGTAAAAGACGCCGTCTTCGCTGAAGGGGCGGCCCGTGACGGGGTCGATCAGGTACTCCCAATCGTTGTTATCGTCCATCACGTAGAAGCTTTCGAGGTCGGCGTTGAAGACCCCCCTGCCGAAGAAGCCGTTCCAGAAGCCGGCCCACCCAGGATCGTCAGGGTTGTCCAGTCGGTCGGGCCAGAAGGCGGGCCAGGAGGCAGCGTCATCGCTGAGGGCGGGGGTGGGGGTGCGCTGGCCGGTGAAGGGATCAAGGCGGTTGGGGTTGTGGAAGCCAGGCAGGGGCAGCCACCCCCACAGCTCGCCGCTCGGCCCCAGGCGCTTGCCGAAATCGCGGTAGGTGAGAATGACGGGCGTGACAGTGGTGTCCGGCACGTTGCCGTAGAAGGCGCTCCACTTCTGGCGCTCGGCCGGCACCTCGCCGGCCACCACGATGCCGATGCCGTCGATGTGGCGCCCGCCGATGCCGCGCGGCCAGACGCCCCACGGCAGGTCGTTCCATCGCGAGAGTTCGCCGTGGTTGCGGAAGTTGGTCTCGATCAGGTTACCGTCGAGCACGCCGCGCGCGATCCGGTCCTCCTGGCCCCGCAAGTCCACGGGGATGTCGGACTGCGCCCGCGCCGTACCGGCCCAAAGCAACGCGCCGACGATAAAGGTCCACTTGAGCATTCCTTTCATGAGTTGCTTTTCTTTAACCCCTGCGACTGTCCGAAAGGGAATCGAAGAGACGAAGATTGCTTTTCATCGGGCTGCTACCCGCTCCTCGTCTCGTCGCTTCCTCGATTCCTTTTCAGAACCGATACCCCAGCCCAAAGCTGATCTGGCGGGGTGAACCGAAGAAGCCCTGTTGGAAGAACCACTCGTCGAGGCTGTTGAGGCCGCCCACCTGGGAGCCGGTGCGCCGGAAGAGCTCCTTCGTCACGCTCTCGTCCGGCTCGCCAGTGTCGGCGTAGACGTTGTTCACCACCTCGCTGTCGAAGAGATTTTCGACCTGGAGGAAAAGCTGCACCTCGGGCCCGATGAACGCTGGGTTGTAGAACACGCGCACATCCGAGACGAAGTTGGTCGGCTTGTCGGCGTTGTTCTTTTCGAGGGAGGTGATGAAGTCGCGGATGGTGGTGTAGGGCGTCCCGCTCTGGAGGCGGTTGATGAAGGTAAACGTCAACCCTTCGAGGGGCGCCAGGGTGATGGTGTTGTTGAGCACGTGGCGGCGGTCCCAGTCCAGGCGGACGAGGGAGAGGATGGCTTCGAGGCCGGCCTGCTGCCGCCCGAAAGCCTCGCCCGGGCTGGAAGCCGTGCCCTCGGCAAACTGAAGCGTGTAATCGACCGTCCAGGCGAGCGGGCCGCCGGGGCGCTGGAAGAGGGAGAGCGTCAGCCCCCGGATCGTGCCGAAGTCGCGGTT
>JAHEMB010000297.1 GCA_024643915.1 Rhodothermaceae bacterium
TTTCTGGCGGGTGCGCTCGCGCAGGTCGTCCTCACTCGTAGGCCCGAAGTCGTCATCAGATTCTGTCTCCATGATGAAGCCGGGGCCGGGAACGAGTTCGCGTGCTGGCTTTTTGCGGGCGGGGGGGATGAGGAGGTCGAGGATGCGCTCTTCGGCGAATTCGCGGGCCTGCTCCTGCACCGTCTCGGCGAACTCCTCCTGCACCATGTTGAAGGAGATGTCGGCCAGGTCGCGGATCATGCTCTCTACGTCGCGCCCGACGTAGCCGACCTCGGTGAACTTCGTCGCTTCGACCTTGATGAACGGCGCCCCGGCGAGGCGCGCCAGCCGCCGCGCAATCTCCGTTTTGCCGACACCGGTGGGACCAATCATGATGATGTTGTTGGGCATGATCTCGTCCCGCATCTCCTCGGGCGCGTTGAGGCGGCGCCAGCGGTTGCGGAGAGCGATGGCGACACTCTTTTTGGCCTCATCCTGCCCGATGATGTATTTATCCAACTCGGCCACAATCTGCCGAGGGGTGTATTCGTGCTGCGTCATAAAGAAGGGACCTGGTGCATTGCGTGAGCGCTGAAAACGTCGAAAACCGGAAACCGTGAAAAGATCCGGGGTCACGGTTTCCGGTTTTCAGACTTGAAGGAAGAGGTCGATCAACTGGCGTGCTCGGCCTCTTCATCGTCCTCGAAGTAGTCATCGTCCTCGGCTTCGGTAAGAGCAGCCGCCGGGGCCGGCTCGTCTTCGTCGAACTCCTCCTCGTCGTCCGGCTCGTAGTCGTCCTCTACGAAATCGTCGTCGTAGCTGTCTTCGATATCCTCGGCGTAATCGTCGTCCTCGGAGTATTCATCCTCGGCGTAGTCGTCGTAGGTGTACTCGTCGTCGCGCTCCTGCACATCGCGGCGGTAGCCCCGTTCCGGTTCGCGCGTGTAGAAGCGCTCCTGGATCTCCTTCACGTTGGGGTGCTCGGAGTCGACGATCAGGACGGTGTAATCGTAAGGAAAACCTCTCCGTTTTTCGAGGTGGACGGCGCCGATCTCTTCGAGTTCACTGATGATCGTCTTAGGATCGTAGAGGTCGTCGTCGAGCAGCTCCGACATTTTGCGCAGGAGTGGCGTCAGGTACACTTCCTCGTACTGCCCGAAGTACTCCTCAATGATCTCGAGCGTGCGCCGGGCCACGGGGCGCGACAACTCTCCATAGGGGAGACGGGGCTGGGGGCGCGCCCGGCGGACGGGCGGTGCAGACGGCGGCGCGCCGCTACCGTTGCGGACCTCGCGGCGCGGTGGGGCAGAAAGCTGCCGGCGGGTGGCCTCACTCACAAGCTTCTTGACATCGACGAAAAAGTCGTCCTCGGCGAAGGAACGGCGGTCGGAGCCGGCGGGGGCATCGAGGGCGACGACGAAGGCTTTGGCGCCGAGCCGTTTGAAATGCTGCACGAGTGGCAGGTAGGCGCGGTCTCCCGTAAGGACGACGAAGGTGCGCACATCGGCGCGGTTCTGCAAGACGTCCATCGCGTCCACGGTGAGCTGTATCTCGGAGGCGTTTCGCTGCATCGAGGCCGGCACGAAGCGCGGCTCGGCGCCCTGCAAGTAAAGCGACCGCTGGATGAATTGCCCGTTGCCGCGCAGGCCGCTGAAATCCGCGTAGGCCAACACGAGGGCCGTCTGGGTGCGGTGCTCTTCGAGCAAGTACCGACGCAACTCGTCCAGCATTTCATTGATACACTCGTCCGGCTTCATCGCAGCCGTGCGCTCGGTTAGGAGGGCGTAGAGGTTTTCGTAGTCGATGAAAATGGCCGCGCGAGCGTCCTGGCGCCCGGCTTGTTCGCTGTCAAAATTAGGATAACGCATCGTTATTATGGTGTTGGATGGTGATGGTGGTGTGGGCGCGCCGGGGAGTACTTCTGCATGAGAGACGCAACGACCACAACCAAAGGCTGCGAGCCGGACATCGGAACCCGGGGCAAGGGGTTTCGACGCGATCCCTCATCAGTAATCATCGGGCGGAAAAAACTCGATCAGTTCACACGATCTGCTGCATCGAGTTCTAAAATGGTCAGTTGGTTGTTCGTATAAATGCAAATATCGGCGGCGATGCCAAGGGCTTCCTCGACGATCTGACGGGCCGTGAGGCCGTTGCTGTGCTTGAGCAACGCCCGCGCCGCAGCCAGGGCATAGGGCCCACCCGAGCCGATGGCGACGATGTCGTCGTCGGGCTCAATCACGTCGCCGGTGCCGCTGATGAGCAGCAGGCGGTCTGGCGAGGCCACGGCCAGCAGGGCTTCAAGACGTCGCAGGTATCGGTCGGTGCGCCAGTCCTTCGCCAACTCCACGGCGGCGCGTGTCACATTGCCTCCGTATTGCTGCAATTTCTCCTCGAAACGCTCGAATAGCGTAAACGCATCGGCCGTTGCGCCGGCAAAGCCGCTGAGGATTTTACCGTTGTAAAGCGGGCGGACTTTCTGCGCCTTGTGCTTCATTACGGTGTTCCCCATCGTGGCCTGTCCGTCTGAACCCAGAGCTACCTTACCGTTATGCTTGATGCCAAGAACTGTGGTGCCGTGCAGAACGGGAAACCGGCGACGATCCATGCGAAGAAAACTGAACAATACGTGGTGGGTGAGGCAATGCCCTTGTAGACGACTGAGGAGGGATTCGGTTCACGGGGAAGTCATTTTTTTGTTTCCTGCGCCGGCCCCGCCGAAACCGCCGTCCATGCATCTCCAAAGCGCTACCGCCGATAGGTAGCGAGCAGGGTGACGATCTTATCCTGTGCCTGCCGCACCTCGCGCGTAGGAACGGTGAAATGGTTGGCCATGAGAGAAAAGGCCAGGGGCGTGCCCCCTGCTGTCGTTACGTAGCCGCTGAGTGTGCTGGCGTTGGAAACGGTACCTGTCTTAGCGCGGACGTTGCCCCGCGCCGGGCCGTCGGGGTACCGGTAGCCCAGCGTCCCGTCGAGGCCACCGATGGGGAGCGATTCGTAGAATGCGGCGCGCACGGCGGCCTCGGGATGGTTCCACATGAACTGGAGCAGCCGCACCGTGGCTTCGGCAAAAACGAGGTTCTGACGCGACAACCCCGATCCATCGACAAGTTGGAGCCGGCTCGTATCGATGCGTGCCTCGGCAAACGTTTTCTTGGCGATTTCGATGGCCTGTTCCGCCGTGCTTGCTTCTGGGTCTGGCTCGTCAGCAGGGAATTCGGCCGCGAGGGTCCGCAGCACCTGCTCGGCGTAGAGATTCTGGCTGCGCTTGTTGATCACTCCCACAATCTCGGGGAGAGGGGGCGATAGGTAGGTCGCCACCAGCTGAAGCCCGCCTTTCTCATAATCGGGCTTGATCGGCAGATCGTCCACGTCGACGGGCCGGCCTGCCACTGAGAGGCCCTCGCGCAAAAGCGTCTCGCGGAGGACGTGCGTGAAAAACAGGGTCGGGTTGGTCACCGTGAGCGATTCGTAGTCCGTCTGGCCCTCGGGGACGAGACTGCTCAGTTCGATAATATTGGTGCTGCGCCGACGCGCATAACCCTCATTGATCCTTTCGCTCCGCGCGATAGTGCGGGTGGCATTTACCACCTCCACGTAATCGGTGTTGTAGGGCTCCCACCGCACCTCGGCTGGTTGGCCGGCGACCTTCCCGTCGAGGGCGAAATCGACGTTGTTATCGTTGTAGGAGAGCCCGCCGATTTCGGCAGCGTACCAGTACGGCTCGTCGTCCCAACTCCAGCCATAGCCGAGGGGCGTGTCGTCGAAAACATCGTCGTCGCCGATGAGGTCGCCGGTGATGTGGCGAATGCCGCGCGCTTTGAGAGAGTCGGCCCATGCGCGAAAGGTCATGGTGCGGTCGCCGTCCGTAAAGCGCCCGCCGATGGCCGGGTCGCCGGAGCCGCGCACGATCAGATTGCCGCGCAATTCGCCATCCACCACCGGGCCATCGATGAAGACCTCGGTGCGGTAGCGGTAGTTGGCGCCGAGTTGGTCGAGGGCGGCGGCGGTGGTGTAAAGTTTGGTATTGGAGGCGGGGATGAAATTCTTCTTCTCGTTGCGGCTGTAGAGCACCTCGCCGGTTTTCAAGTTCACCACCTGAACCGCCCACCAGGCATTCTCAAACGCTTCATCGTCCAGCACCGCCTCAATGCTGCGCGCGAGCTGCGGCGAGGAGGCTGGCTGCGCCGATACGGCGAGGGGCGCGAGAAGCAGAAAAGCGAAGAGGAGCAGGGCAGGGCGGCGGCGAGACATTGTGCGTCAGAGAATGGAGGGAGAGTGGGAAAGGAAGAAAGACCACACGACCACGAAAACTTACGCCTCTTCTCGTCCAACTGACAATCCGACAACAGGCTAACCGATGCCGAGATCTATTCTCGGAAATTCTCGTCCCGCAGGGCGAGCCGCTCGGGGTCGGGCCGGGTCATGATCACGAAGACATACCGGACACGCGAGAGGGGAGCCGCCGGGGTGATGAACAACTCATACTGGTTGCGTCCGGGGCGCGTGGCGAGGGAATCGACGAAGCCGATGGGGTAGCCGGCGGGGAAGACGCTGCTGTAGCCACTCGTCACCACGAGGTGCCCGCGCAGCACGGGCTCGGTTTTGATGACGTGCTCCATCTTGAGCCGATCTTGCTGCTCGCCATCCCACGTAACGATGCCTTCGGCGCCCATCGGCTGGATCTTACCGGGCGAGCGGAACTCGGTGTTGAGATAGGGCATGACGAGGCTGAAGCGGTCACTCACCAGGACGACTTTGCCGATGATCCCACGCTCGTCGATCACGGCCATGTCCACCTTCACGCTGTCCTTATTCCCGACATTGATCGTCAGCGTGTTCTCCGCGCCGTAAATATCCTTATCGATGACTTCGGCAGGCAGGAGGGGCAACTCGGTGATGTCGCGGAAGGCGAGGAGACGGCGCAGGCGTTCGTTCTCCACGACGGCCTCACGGGACCGCGCCACTTCGCTGGCCAGCTCAATGCTCTCTTCGCGCAGCACCTCGTTTTCGTCGAGCGCCCGGAGGAAGCCGCCGGCCCAGGCAAAACGCACTTCCACCCACGCCGTCGCGTCGAGGGCGAAGCCACGGAGGGCGCGCACGAGAGGTTCGTTCTGCGCCAGCATCACAAGCACGGTGATGGCCAGCAGGACGAACAGCAGCACCCAGTCTTTTATGCGATCCCAGAGACGAAACGGCATAGCAGAACAGTTGTCAGTTATCGGTTTGCCGGTTGTCGGTTCGGGAGCTTCGCAATATCGTCAAGCGAAAACCGGCACCTGGACAACCACTTAGGTCAGGACACGCTCGAAATGTTCAATGTCTTCGAGCACCTTGCCTGTTCCACGCACCACCGCCGTCAGGGGATCCTCGGCGATGTAGACGGGTAACTCGACGCGGTTGCGGATAAGCTGGTCGAGCCCTTTGAGCATTGCGCCGCCGCCGGTGAGCATGATGCCGCGTTCAAGGATGTCGGCGCCGAGTTCGGGTGGGGTGCGTTCGAGGCAGCGTAGCACGGCGGCCGTGATCCGGCCGACAG
>JAHEMB010000298.1 GCA_024643915.1 Rhodothermaceae bacterium
TGCGGGCGATGCCCTTCCGCACGCGCGCGGGGAAAGCGCACCCGATGGGGCCGCGATAATCGAAGAACTGCACGATCTCGCCCACCACCTCGCCGACAGCTTCGGGGGTGGCGGGTTGGGGTGTGGGGATGCGGTGGCGCTCGGTCAGAAGCTGCCCGCTTTCGCTGTCTACGAGCGCCCCTTTCGTTCCGGTGCCGCCCACGTCGATGCCAAGGAGTTCCACGGTATTGTCTCGCCCGTTGGAGGTAACTGAGGGATCAGAGGCCGCAGTTTACGAAACGAGGCGCGTTCATGCCACCCTCGTGACTTTGGGGTGCCGGGCGTCCCACCCGCTTACCGTCGTGAACCTTCCGTAAAGGGCGCCGCCGCCCGTCCTGCGCCAAGAACTTCTCCTCTGACGGTGACTATACGTATCGCCTCTTGCAGCGCACGAAGCGTCTGCGTTCCACCTGCTCCCACCCCCTCCATACGAGAAATGATTCCCATCGTCGCGTACCGGGAACGGGAGGAGAAGCTTGGGGCGGTGCTGAGCCGCCGTGCCTTGTTCAGCCCCGAGGTGGACGCCGCTGTGCGCGCCATCGTAGAGGACGTGCGGGCGCGGGGGGACGCGGCGGTGCGCGAATACACCGACCGCTTCGACGGCGTGTGCCCCGAAACCCTCGCCGTGCCGGAGGAAAAGCTGGCGGCGGCCTTCGCGGCGATGGACGCGGGCCTGCGCGACGTCATTGCTGAGGCGGCGGAGAATATCCGACGGTTCCACGAGCGGCAGCGACGTCAATCCTGGTTCGCCGACGACGGCGACGGGGTGCTGCTGGGCCAGCGTATGCTGCCCATCGAGCGCGTCGGCCTGTACGTGCCCGGCGGCACCGCCTTCTACCCGTCGAGCCTCTTGATGAACGCCCTCCCCGCCCAGGTGGCGGGCGTCAAGGAGATCCACCTCGTCTCTCCGCCGGGACCGGACGGCCTGCCGCATGCCCTCGTCCTGGCGACGGCCCACTTCCTCGGGCTGCGAAACGTCTACGCCGTGGGCGGCGCGCAGGCCGTGGCCGCCCTCGCTTATGGCACCGCCACCATCCCGAAAGTGGACAAGATCGTCGGCCCCGGCAATGCCTACGTGGCGGCGGCCAAGAAAATGGTCTTCGGGCCGGTGGCCATCGACTCGGTGGCCGGCCCCAGCGAGATCGTCGTCCTGGCCGACGCGACGGCGGACGCGGAGTACGTGGCGGCGGACCTCCTCGCGCAGGCCGAGCACGACGTGCGTGCCTCGGCCCTGCTCGTCACCCCGCACCGCCCCCTCGCCGAAGCCGTCGCCGGGCACGTTGCGCGGATGGTGCCGACGCTGCCGCGCCGCGACATCCTGCAACAATCCCTATGCGACTACGCCGCCTGCATCGTCACCGAGACGATGGAGGAGGCCATCGAGATGACGAACGATCTGGCGGCGGAGCATCTGGAGCTGCTGGTGGAAGATCCGTGGCAGGTGCTGTTGCGTATCCGCCACGCGGGGGCCGTTTTTCTCGGCCCATACTCGTCCGAGCCCGTTGGCGATTACTTCGCCGGGCCGAACCACGTGCTGCCCACGGGTGGCACGGCGCGCTACGCCTCCGCCCTCGGCGTGGACGACTTCGTCCGGCAGCAGTCGATCATTGCCTACACACGGGAGCGGCTGGAGAAGACCGGTCCCAGCATCGTCCAGTTCGCCGAGGCCGAGGCGCTTCAGGCCCATGCCCGGGCCATCCAGGTTCGATTGGAGCGAATAGGGAAGGGCGAGTAGCGAATAGGGTTTTCTAAACCCCCACTCGCCCAACAAACAAAATGGAAATGACCGAAACGCAGGCGCAAACGTCCTTAGATCAGCTCATTGGTGCGTACGTCCGCCCCGCGGTTCGGCGGCAGCGGCCCTACCACGTCGGCG
This sequence comes from Rhodothermaceae bacterium, assembly GCA_024643915.1. Classification (GTDB taxonomy): domain Bacteria; phylum Bacteroidota; class Rhodothermia; order Rhodothermales; family JAHEMB01; genus JAHEMB01. Next base: position 1,916 of record JAHEMB010000298.1, read on the forward strand.
GTGTGCCGGACGTGACGGTGAAGCTCAACCAGAACGAGAGCCCGTTCGACCTGCCCGAGGCCCTCAAGCGGGAGCTGATCGAGACCTTCTTCGAGATCCCCTTCAACCGCTACCCGACCGAGCAGCCGGACGTGCTGCGCCACGCCCTCGCCGCGCACGTCGGGCACGACCCGGACGGGATCCTCGTGGGCAACGGCTCGAACGAGTTGACCTACACGCTTGGCCTCGCTTTCATCGAGAAGGGGACGCCGGTGGTGCTGCCGCGGCCCATGTTCGCCCTCTACGAAACCGTCGTGAAGCTCTACGACGGCGCCCTCACGTCCACCCCCCCACGCCCCGATCTCAGCTTCGACGCCGACGCCCTCCTCGACGCGGTGCGGCGAAAGCGGCCCGCCCTCACCGTCCTCACTACGCCTAACAACCCCACAGGTCTGGCGATGACGATGGCCGAAGTGGAGGCCATCGTCGAGGCCGCGCCGGGCTTCGTAGTGGTGGACGAGGCGTACGTCGAGTTTGCCGAAGAGAGCGCGCAGCCCCTCCTGGATCGCTACCCGAACGTCATCCTCCTGCGGACGCTCTCCAAAGCGTTCGGGCTGGCGGGCCTGCGCATCGGTTTCCTGATGGCCCGCCCCGAGGTGGTGGCCGAGTTGCTTAAAGCCCGCCTGCCGTTCATGGTGGACCGGCTGGCGGAGGCGACGGCCCTGGCCCTGCTGCGCCGCCCGGATCTCCTGGCAGAGCGTGTGCGGATCATCAAAGGGGAAACGGACAAGCTGACGGCGGCGCTTCGTGCCCTCGACGGTGTGGAGGCTGTTCCGTCCCAGGCCAACTTCGTAATTTTTAGGACAGCAGAGGAACCGAAAAAGCTGATGGCCCGTCTCGCTGAGGCGGGTGTCCTCGTGCGCGATATGAGCGGTTACCCGGAGTTGCGCGGCTACCTGCGGGTGAGCGCCGGCACGCCGGCTGAGAACCAGGCGTTCCTGGTTGCGTTGAAAAACGCGCTCGATACGAAGGCCTGATGGTTTTCGTATCTTGCATTTTGGCGTCGGAGCCTCCGGGCTTCGGGTTCGATCAGGGGTGAAGCAATCAGGGAATGGATTTCATACAAGTAGACATCATCGGCCTTTCGACGAGCCCTTCGAGCGGCGGCGCCTACGCGCTGGTACTCGGGGAGATCGAAGGCAACCGCCGCCTGCCCATCATCATCGGCGCCTTCGAGGCGCAGGCCATCGCCCTGGAGCTGGAGAAGATCCAGCCACCCCGCCCGATGACGCACGACCTGCTCCGCGACCTCTTCGAGTCGGTTGGCTGCGAGGTGCTCGACATCGTCATCGACGAGTTGCGCGAGGGCACATTCTTCGCCAAGATCCGCTATGTCCACGACGGCGAGGAGGGGCAACTCGACGCCCGCCCGAGCGACGCCGTGGCCCTGGCCGTCCGCGTCGATGCGCCCATCTACGTGGCGCCCCCGGTGCTCGATGAGGCCGGCATCCCGACCGAGGAGGAGGGCGTCTCGGCCCTGGCCCGCCCCGCCGAGGAGGAGGAGGCCGTGGCCCAGCCGACCTCACGCCTGGACCGAATGCGGCAGCAGCTCGAAAAGGCTATCGAAGAGGAAGACTATGAGCGCGCCGCCCGCCTCCGCGACGAGATCGCCCGCGCCGAAGGCGAGCAAAACTAGCAGGCGCTTTCTGCGCCGGACCTATGCGAGGCTCCGCACGGCAACCGCCGGGGTGGGGCTTCTTTTTTGAATCGAAGAACCGAGGAGCCGAAGAATCGAAGACAGGCCTTCTGGTCATTCATCTCCGGCTCTCCGATTCCCCGGCTCCCAACCCTTCGAGTCACCCAACGAGATAAGCCTACAGGCATGCCCCTAGAGCCTCCAACCGAGACGGCGGTGCGGCAGGTGCCGTTCGACGCTTTCCGGTCCTTTTCCGATCTCTTCGCGACGTACTGTAGCGACTACGACGCCCTCGCCCGCTACTATGCAGGCGACTTCCGCAGCCCCGACGCTCGCGCTGCCGCCGCCGACCGGGTCGCCGACCACGCACGCGTCCGCGACGCGGTGGCCGACGTCCTCCTCGAACAGAATGCGCGATGGGGGCTGGATGACAAGACGCGCGCCGGCATCGAGGCGCTGCGCGATCCCCGGGGGGTAGCGGTGGTGACGGGGCAGCAGGTGGGCCTTTTCACCGGCTCACTCTACACGCCCTACAAAACGCTTACGGCCCTCCAACTCGCCCGCCAGATGGCCGAGGAGACGGGGCGGCCCGTGGTGCCCGTCTTCTGGCTCGAAGGCGGCGACCACGACTTCGAGGAGATTGCGGGGGTGAAGCTGCTGCGGCAGAACGAGCCGGTCGAATTTCGCTACACGGGCCACGCGCTGCCGGAGGAGGGTAACCTCGGCCCGGTGGGGCGGCTGGTACTCACAGAGCAGATCGAGGCTGTCCTCGATGAGATCGGCGCGACCTTGCCGCCGACGGATTTCAAGGACGAGCTGATGGTGCGGCTGCGCGAGGCTTACCGCCCCGGCACGACCCTCCTCGACGCCTTCGCCCGCCTCGCCCGCTGCCTCTTCCCCGACGCCGGCCTTGTTTTCATCGACCCGGACGACGCCCGTCTCCGCCGCCTCGCCGCCCCGCTTTTCCGTCGCGAGATCGAGGACCACGCGGGGATCGCGGCGCGGCTTCAGGCGGTGAGCGATGAGCTCGCGCAGCAGTACCACGCCCAGGTCCGCGTCAACCCGACCAACCTCTTTATCATCGAGGACGACGGCCGCTTTGCCCTCGATGCCGAGGGCGACGGATTCAGGCTGCGCGGCAAGGACAAAGCGTTCAGCCGGGAGGAACTGCTGGCCCTGTTGGAGCAAGCCCCTGAACGGTTCAGCCCGAACGTGGTGCTGCGCCCGCTTGTGCAGGACACCCTCCTGCCCACCGCTGCCTACATCGCGGGTCCCAGCGAGGTCGCCTACTTCGCCCAGTACGGGCCCGCTTACGAGTGGGCGGCGCTACCGATGCCCGTCATCTACCCCCGCGCCAGCGTCAGCCTCGTCGAGCCCAAGGTGCAGAAGGTGCTGGATAAATACGAACTGGTCGTGCCCGACCTGGAGGAGGACCCCGACCGTCTCTTCCGTCGCCTTGTCCTCGCCGAGATGGAGGTAGATGTGGAGGCCGTCTTCAAAGAGGCCGCGCGCCCGTTGCACCAGGCCATCAACGACCTCAAGCCCGTTATCGAGCAAGTCGACCGGTCGCTCGTCAAGACGGCCGAGGCCACGCGGGCGGCGCTCGTCAAGGAGATGGAGCGGCTGAAGGAGCGGGTGGTCAAGGCCGAGAAACGCCGCCACGACGAGATCCACGCCCAGCTTGAAAAGGCGCAGGTCAACCTTTTCCCCGGCGGCATCTTGCAGGAGCGCGCGCTCTCCATCCTCTACTACCTCAACAAGTACGGCCCCGACCTGCCCGCCGCGCTCCTCGACCGCCTCTCGCTCGACACGACGGCGCACCAGGTGGTTGACTTATAAAGGGAGCGCAGGGGATGGGGCGAGCCAGAGATTCTTTGCTTCACCCACTCGCTCACTCTCCCCTTCTCCCACCCAAGGAA
>JAHEMB010000299.1 GCA_024643915.1 Rhodothermaceae bacterium
GAAGAAAGCTGACCTCGGGCAGTACATGGCGCCGGGGCAACCCGTCGCCTCCGTTTACAGCACCGACGCGCTTGAAGTGGTCGTGCCGCTTCCCTCGCGCGAGGCGGCTCTCCTGCCCGCGCTCTGGACGTCCGAGGCGCAAGGGCGCCGGGCTCGCCTCCCCGCTGCCATCATCGCCGAGTTCGGCGGGCAGCGCTACCGGTGGGACGGCTACGTGGACCGCACCGAAGGCACGCTCGACCGAGGCACGCGCACCGTCAACGTCGTCGTGCGCGTGCCGCAGCCCTACCGCAACGCCGACCGGCCGCCCCTCATGGTCGGCGCCTTCACGACGGTGGAGATCGAAGGCGCTGCGCTCGACCGCTACTTCGTCCTGCCGCGCGCGGCCTTGCGCGAGGGGAACGTCGTGTGGGTGGTCGAAGACAGCGCCCTCACCGCCCGGCCCGTCGAGGTGGTGCAGGAGGTGGAAGGGGAGGTTTACGTGCAGGCGGGCCTAGAAGGCGGCGAGCAAGTCGTCGTCAGCAACCTGACCACCCTCACGCCCGGCACGCCAGTGCGCGTAGCGACAGAAAAGCTGACCGCTGATCGCTGATCGCTGAATGCTGATAGCTTCCCAGAGCCATGCTTGACCAACTGATCGAACGCCAAATCGCGGCGCAGGAGCGACGGCTGGGCGCGCCGTTGGAGTACCTGCGTCACATAGCACGCGTCTCACGCGCTGCCTTCTTCAAGTTCGCCCTGTTCATGCCGGTAGCCACCCATCGCCGCGTACTGCCGCCGGACGCCTACTTCGTCGCCCATATCCTGGCCAGCCGGGCGGAGGACTGCGGTACGTGCGTTCAGATCGAGGTGAACGAGGCACGGCGCCACGGCGTCTCGCCCAGCATTCTTCGCGCTGTTCTGGCGGATCTAACGGATGATCTGCCCGCCGATCTGGCAGAGGTGCTGTGCTTCACCCAGGCTGTGGTGGAACGGACGGACGAGGAAGACGAGACGCGTGAGCGGCTACGCGCACGGTACGGCGAGGAGGGGCTGGTAGAACTGGCCCTCGGCATCGCTGCCGCCCGGGTTTTCCCTGTCACCCAGCGTGCCCTGGGCCACGCGAAAAGCTGCGCGCTCGTGGAGATTGAGGTCGAGGCAAACGCGGAGTCGCTATGAAAAACGCAATCGCCTGGATGGCGCGCAACGGGGTGGCGCCGAACCTGCTGATGCTGTTCATCCTCATCGCCGGCCTCATCAGCCTCTCGACGGTGGCGCAGGAGGTCTTCCCCGAGGCCAGCCTCGATGCGATACAGGTACGCGTGGCCTATCCCGGTGCCTCGCCCGAGGAGGTGGAGGAGGCCGTGGTGCGGCGTGTGGAGGAGCAGATCGAGGGCGTCGAGGGCATCCGGCGCATCAGCGCGGTCGCCGCCGAGAACGTCGGCCTCATCACGGCAGAGTTGAAGCTCGGCAGCGACGTGGCCCGCGTGCTCGACGACATCAAGGCGGAGGTGGACCGCATCACCACCTTCCCCGAAGAGGCTGAGGAGCCCGTCGTGCAGGAGTTGACGAACCGGCGGCAGGTCATCAACCTCGTCCTCCACGGCGACGTCGGGGAACGCACCCTGAAGGAACTCGCCCACCGCATCAAGGACGACCTGACGGCGCTCGACGGCATTTCCTTCGTCCGCGTGGCCGGCGTGCGCGAGTATGAGATCGCCGTCGAGGTCTCCGAAGAGGCGCTCCGCGCCTACGGCCTCACCCTCGCCGAGGTGGGCCTGGCCCTGCGGCGCGGCAGTCTCGACCTGCCGGGGGGCGCCGTGGAAACAAGCGGCGAGGAGATCCTCATCCGTACCAAAGGCCAGAACTATACCGGGCAGGATTTCCGCGACGTCATCGTGCGCGCCCGCCCCGATGGCGCCGCCGTCCGCCTGGGCGATCTCGCCGCCGTCCGCGACGGCTTCGAAGACGCCGACCTCATCACGCGTTTCGACGGCGCGCCCGCCACCCTCGTCCAGGTCTTCCGCACCTCGGACGAGCGCGTGCTGGAGATGGTCGAGCAGATCTACGCCTACCTCGACGAGGTTGAGCCGACCCTCCCAACAGGGGTGACCCTCGACGTGTGGGAGGACGAGGCCCGCCTCTTGGAGAGCCGCCTCGACCTGCTCATCCGCAACGGGCGCATCGGCCTGCTGCTCGTGATTCTTGCCCTCGCCCTGTTCCTCAACCCGCGCCTCGCGTTCTGGACGTCGGTGGGGCTGGTGCTCTCGTTCGTGGGCGTCTTCATCGTGATGTCGGCCTTCGGTATCTCCATCAACTTGCTCACCCTCTTCGCCTTCATCCTCACCCTCGGCATCGTCGTGGACGACGCCATCGTCATCGGGGAGAATATTTTCGCCGAGCAGGAGCGCGGGCTGCGGCCCCTCGATGCCGCTGTCAAAGGCGCTACGCGGCTGGGCGGGCCGGTGGTCTTCGCCGTGCTGACGACGATTGCCGCGTTCTCCCCGATGCTGTTCGTGCCGGGCCTGCTGGGCAAGTTTATGCGCAACATGCCGGTCATCGTCATCGCCGCGCTCACCTTCTCGCTCATCGAGTCCCTCTTCATCCTGCCAGCCCACCTGCGCCACGTCGACGTCCGCCGCACGCGCACCAACCCCGTCTCGCGCTTTCTGGAAAAGGTGCAGCAGCGCTTTTCGGCTGCCCTCGACCGCTTCGTCCAGGGGCCCCTCGACCGGGGGCTGGTGTTCAGCGCGCGGCACTACGGCCTCGTCATTGCCTCGGGCGTCAGCCTGATTTTGCTGTGCCTGGGGCTGGTGGCGGGCGGCTTCGTCAAGTTCACCTTTTTCCCAGACATTGAGGGCGAGTACGTGATGGCGCGGCTGGAAATGCCCGAGGGCACGCCCGCCGCCCAAACGCAGCAAGTGGCCGCTTTCATCGAAGCCCAGGGCCGCGAGGCCATCGCTGAGCTGGAGGCAGGCTTGGAGGAAGAAACCTCGCTCCTGCGCCACGTTTTTCTGACGGTGGGTGAGCTGCCGTCCCTGGCCCGGTCGCCCTTCGGGGGGGCCGCCCTGAACCTGATCCAGCCGCACCTGGCCGAGGTGAACTTCGAGTTGCTGCCGGCGGAGGAGCGCGACGTTTCGTCGGAGACGTTCGAGAAGTTATGGCGGGAGAAGGTAGGCGTGGTGCCAAACGCACAGTCCCTCTCCTTCACCTCGGCGGTCGTCTCCTTCGGCAAGCCGGTGCAGGTCGAACTCTCCGCCCCGACGCCGGACGTGCTGGAGGCGGCGACGGCCAAGTTGAAGGGTGAGTTGGAGCAGTTCGCGGGCGTCTTCGAGGTGGAGGACGACCAGAAGCCCGGCAAGCGCGAGATCGAGTTGAAGCTGAGGCCCTCTGCCCGCCCGCTCGGCGTCTCGCTCGACGACCTGGCGCGGCAGGTACGGAGCGCTTTCTACGGCTTCGAGGCGCTGCGCGTGCAGCGGGGGCGAGACGAGGTGAAGGTGATGGTGCGCCTGCCCGAGGCCGAGCGCGACGCCCTCGCCGATATTTCCGACCTTCGCATCCGTACCCCCGCCGGGGCCGAGATCCCGCTCTCCGAGGTGGCCGAGGTCGCCTTCGGCTACGGCCCGTCGAGCCTCCAGCGGCGCGACCGCCGACGCGTCGTCACCGTCACCGCCGACGTGGACGAGGACGTGGTGACGGCGCAGGAGGTCGTGGCCGCCTTGCAGGACGAGGTGGTGCCGGCGGTGCAAGCCGACTTCCCCGGCCTGCGCGCCTCGTTCGAGGGGCAGCAGCGCGAGCAGGCCGACGCCGTGGGCGGGCTTCAGCGCGGCTTTCTCATCGCCCTCTTCGTCATCTACGCTCTGTTGGCGATCCCCTTCCGCAGCTACATGCAGCCCCTCATCATCATGGCGGCCATCCCGTTCGGCGTCATCGGCGCCATCCTGGGGCACCTGCTGATGGGGATGAACCTGACGATCCTCAGCTTCTTCGGCATCGTCGGCCTCAGCGGCGTGGTCGTCAACGACTCGCTCGTGCTGATCGATCTCATCAACGAGCGGCGGCGCGAGGGGGTGCCCATGGCCGAGGCCGTGCGGGAGGCCGGCAAGACGCGCTTCCGGCCCATCCTGCTCACCTCCCTCACCACGTTCCTCGGCGTGCTGCCGCTTATCCTGGAGAAAAGCCTTCAGGCGCAGTTTCTGATTCCGATGGCCGTAAGCCTCGGCTTCGGCATCCTCTTCGCCACGGTCATCATCCTGCTCCTCGTCCCTGCTCTCACCGTGCTGGAGGATCGCGCCGCGAACGCCCTCCGTCGCCGCTTCCGCCGCACCGAGGGCGACGGGCAGGCAGACGCGCTACCGGAAGAGGAGCCAGTGGTAGAGACGGTGGGGTGAGCGGTACGTTACCTTTTCCCGGTCGCTGCCAGTTGCAGGATGGCGATGCTTTCGGTATTCTGTAGGGGCAGTTCGCCGTCATCCCACCGGCTCTACGAACCTCACGCTGGCCCCTCCGATGAAACACCTCCAACGCCTGACGATCTTCGCCCTTTTCGCCCTACTGGCCTGGCCCGCGAGCGCCCAGTGGACGCCTGACGACCCCGGCTCTGACAACATCACGCTCGAAGGGCACGTCCCCCTCGGCGCACGCATGACGGTGACCGACCTGGAGCTGGAACAGGAGCTGTCGCGGCCCTACGCCTACGTGGGGCGGGCCTCCATCCTCAAGGACGGGCCGAAGGGCATGGATATCATCGACCTGCGCGATCCTGCCGCGCCGCGCGTGCTGCTGCGCTGGAGGCTGGAGCACCAGGACCTGCACCTCAACCGGGGCGGGATGGACGTGAAGTATTTCAAGTGGAAAGGTCGCTACTACGTCGTCCAATCCTTCGAATTCCCGCAGGGGCCGAACAGCGATCTCGGCGCCGTCGTCTTTGACGTGACGGGCCTGCCGGACCCGGAGGCGGTGAAGGAGGTGGCGCGGCTGCGCTACGCCGAGTATCCCGGCGGCTTCCACAACATTTTTATCTACAAGCACTCGAACGGCCGCCCCCTCCTGCTGACGACCGTGCGCACGGGCAAGGCGCACGTCTACGACCTGGGCCGCGTGGTGGAGGAGGACGTGGAAAACGCCCTCGTCGCCGAGATTCCGTTGCCCCCTATCGCGGGCACATCGAGCCGGCAGACTTCCTACCACGACCTCTACGCCGCCTGGCACCCCGACACCGGCCAGGACCGTTTCTACGGCGGCGGCTCGGGCGGATATTACATTTTCGACATCACGGACCTGGCCGATCCGCAGTTGAAAATCACCCTGACAGGCGTGAACGGCGTGGATTGGGGCCACACCTTTACCCCATCGCCGGATGGCCGCTACGCCGTGGCTGAGGTGGAATACCAGTACGCCCCCCTTCGTATCTTCGACCTTAAGCCCGCCCTCGATGGGGAGACGATGAACATTTCCCAGCCCATCAGCGCGTGGACGGCGGATTGGAAGAACCTCGTGCACAACCACGAAGTGCGCTGGCCCTACGTA
>JAHEMB010000300.1 GCA_024643915.1 Rhodothermaceae bacterium
GATCTGCTGGCCTTTTCGCGCATTGCCACGATGGGAAAGTCGAACCAGCAGCTCGACCTCGGCGAAGTAGTGGCGGGCGTCCTCTCCGACCTGGAAATTGCGCTCGACGAATCCGGCGGGACTGTCGAATTGGGCGATCTGCCTATCATAGAGGCCGATGCCGGGCAGATGCGGCAACTCCTGCAAAACTTGATCGGCAACGCCATCAAGTATCGCGATCCTAAGCGGCCACCTGTTGTGCGGATCTGGACAGAAGCAGCGCCTGATGCATTGCTGCGTGAGGGGAGCCCGGTACCGGCCATCCGCCTCCATATTGCCGACAATGGCATCGGCTTCGACGAAAAATACCTTGACCGCATCTTTACGCCCTTCAAGCGGCTGCACACGCGCGGCTCGTATTCGGGCACCGGGATGGGCCTGGCCATCTGCCGCCGTATCGTCGAGCGCCATGGCGGTGAAATCACGGCCTACAGCGAACCCGACGAAGGCACGACCTTTATCGTCACATTGCCGCGCACCCAACCCGCTGCCGAGCCCGCTGCCCAACCGGAGCCTTCGGGAGAGGCGTAGGATGCTAGCAGGTTCCGTTTTTCAAGGCGGAATGAAAAGTCCGGGCAGCGGGAAAGGAAAGCGTGGCGGAGAAACGAAAGCGGTGGCATCGGGTAAAAAGGCTGCTCAATAGGCGATTCGCCTCCGTAGCTCAACTGGCAGAGCAGCTGACTCTTAATCAGCGGGTTGTAGGTTCGAGTCCTACCGGAGGTACTGTGCCATGTCTCTCAAGCCGCTACGCTTTCGAGCCGTAGCGGCTTTTTGCGTTATCTGAGGGTTGAGGGTTAGCGGCAAGACAGGCCGCCTGGCTCACTGTGGAGTGGTCTCCTGTCCGTTGCAAACAGCTCCATGCGTGACGCTCTGGCGAAGCCTAACGCTCCCGAAAACGCTGCAGCGAAATGGAACGGAGTGAAGCATTTTGATACACTCGGCTTCGCTGGGGAAATGTCGTCTTTGTGATCACGATGTGGGCCAGTATTGCGGTTATAGCCTGAAGTCGTAGAAGAATGCTGGGGGGAGTGATCCATGGCATCATCGTTGCCAACGTGGTTTCTTCCACCCAATCCTAGTCCACGGTGATTGCTATGCATCCCCCCTCTTCCTCCTTTCCTTGGCTTCCGCTTGGAGGGCTTCTGTTGCTTTTGACTGTCTCTGCCTGTGGCGGGAGTAAGCCCGTCAGCCTGCCGGAGCCTCCGCCGGAGGACCTGCGCACGGCCATGGATCGGCAAATGGACACCCAGGCCCAGGAGCTGACGGAGATTCTTTCATACGCCACCGTCGAACGCATCGACCAGGGCATACGCGTCACTTTTCATGCAGCCGTGCTCTTCGGCTTCGACTCGTCCGACCTTAGTGAGGCCGCATTCGAGAGCCTGGACCTTTTTGCCGAAAGTATGGAGAGGTATCGCAATACCCACGTGCACGTGGTCGGTCATACGGACAATGTTGGCGCGGAAGAGTACAACCAGAGCCTGTCGATGCGTCGCGCGGAAAGTGTCGTTGATCGTCTATCCCGGCAAGGCGTGCCAAGCGAGCGTGTGGACATGTCTGGCAAAGGTGAGTCGGCGCCCATCGATTCGAATGAAACTGAAGCCGGGCGCCAGCGCAACCGGCGTGTCGAGCTGGTCATCACAGCCGCCGAGACGTTATGAAACACATCAAACGTCGCTACATCTGGTACTTCAAAGAGAAGCCGCGCGTCCGCCTGTTCATTCCTTACCGGTGGCTGCGTACGTTCGCCATCTATGCCGCCGTGGTAGGCTTGCTGGTCTTCGTTGGCTCAGGGGTCTACCTCTTTGTTCCGGAGCCTATTCTCCAGTCAATGTGGGAGCGTGCCGTCGTTGCCGTCGAGGATCTAGGTGACAGTGCGGAAGCCCAGTTGGCCGTCGAGGGGGAAACATCTCCCAATGCGTCCCCTGAACTTGAGGCTTCGAGTGATTGGCGGGCGGCCCCGGAGCCGCTCCCCACGGATAGTTTAGGCCGGGCGGGGGCTTCGATAGGGTCGTTGTTCGCGGCTACGCAGCCGGAAAGCAGTGCCGTCTCCTTCGATTCCGTAGACGCAGGCAGCGCTCCTCTGGCCTGGTCCCTCTTCGTACTTGATTACGTGCGGCGAGATACCCTGATCGATGCGCGCCACGACGAGGCAGGTGGCATCCCGCTGGACTTGGATTCTCTGGCTTGGCTGCTGGCCGTGCGACACATAGAGAGTCGCGTCTCGCCGACGCCGGTGCCGGAGCCGGCGAGCGAGGTGCCCTTGCTTGCCCTGCCGGCCAGCGAGGCGCTGGCTACAATGGCTCTAGCCGACCAGGTCGCCGGCTTGTTGGCGGCGACGGATAAGGTGTCCGAAAAGGCGGCCTCACCCACGAAAAAGGCCACCACCGCACCGTCGCGGAGGCGATCTCCAGTTCGTCTGGTGCCGATCACCCCGAAAAGTGGTCGTGGGGAAATCACTATCGTATCGCTGATGCCCGAGGCATACGTGGAAGTCGATGACGTGATAGTAACCGAGGCACCCACAACGATCGAGGTGCCCTGGCCGGCGAGCTACGAGGTCTCCTTCCATGTGGGGGATTCAGAAATATACGCGACGCACGTGCAGCTCTCCGCTGAAAACCACGCAGTAAGCTTTAGCGTCGACCCTGAAATCCGGGCTCCATAGGAGATTGGCATACTGGCAAGACGGTCGGCTGGAGTGCCCGGTGTAAACGAGAACAATCGCCGCTGTCGCAGGTCTCGCACTCGCCAGGGATCGATTCGTCGGTTCGATAGTTTGGATTTATTGGAGGAGCCTTCCGCAGGAGAGGCGTCGAGAGGCTTAGTACCAGATATTCGAACGTTATGGGGCCGAGCGACAAGCGCGCCGGCTCGGCCGAAGACAGTTTCCAGCTTGTGCCAATGGACGATCTCCCGGAGAAAACTGCAGAGACCGTCAATTTTTTCAAAGCGGGGCGACCGCACGAGGGATTAAGCTACGAGCAATACCTTGCGCAGTGGCGTGATAAGACGGAGCAACCGCTGACTGGATTGGGCAAGACACAGCGAAAATACCTCTATTACGCTCGCTATAATTACGACCGCTCGCGTCGCGTGGAGGAAGCCTACAAACCGTCTGACCGTCTGCGACGCGCCCTTGCTACCCTCGAAGCGCCGCAACTCTGGATGGTTCTGACGGAGGACTGGTGTGTTGACTCGGCCTATTCGCTGCCCCTCTTCGTTGAGGCCGCACGCCTTAGCTCATACATCACCCTCCGCCTGTTGGAACGCGACGCTAACTTGGACATTATGGACTGTTACCTGACGAACGGCAGCCGCAGCATCCCCAAGCTCGTTGCCTTCGATGTGGAAGGGGAGGAGCTTTTCCAATGGGGCCCACGCCCGCGCGATGCCCAACAATTACGGGCGGAAATGAAGGACGCCGGAGCCACATACCAGCAAATCTCTCAACACCTGCTGGAATGGTTTGAGGTCGGCGGCTGGCGCCAAACGGAGGAAGAGTTGGTTGAGACGCTGGAGGGGCTCGTACCCACCTGATGCAGTAGCCGCGGGCCGAATGCAAAAGATTGGTAGCGTATGCTGGTCGGCATTGAGATTCGCCGCGGGCTTGGCTAAGTTGTGCGCATTCCTGCTCCGCGTTCCCACGTGGAGGCGGCCCGCGAAGTGAACGGATTTATCATCATGCCGACCCACGACACCTGGACGCGCACGCACGACCTCGCCCTGCTCTTCGTCGCTCTTGCTTACGGCACCGACTACCAACTCAGCGACGAGGAACTCGCGACGATAACGGACAAACTGCGCGGCTGGCGAAACGATTTCACCGTTGAGCAAGTGCAGGAGACCGTGGTCGAGGCCATGGCTATTTTTCTAGAAGACGGCGCCGAGCACGAGGTGCACCGGGCCATTTATGAATTGAAGGACGGCCTATCGGAGGAGGAGCGGCGGCGCGCCCTGGAAGAGGTTGTGCAAATTGCCGAGGCCGACGGCATCCTGCTTAACAGCGAGCAGAGCCTCATCTCTGTCGTGGCCGAGGCCTGGGGGCTCAAAGAAGCCGGGCGCCGGTACATCGAGGAATCCGCCGTTTCGGTGGAGGGAGCGGAGGGGTGGAGCCTGCTGCACGATATCACCCTGATTTACATCGTCCTGGCGCACAGCACCGACAACGATCTAAGTGAGGACGAGATCAGCGCCATGATCGAATGCCTGGATGAATGGCAACCGGATCTGCAAGAGGACGGCATTCGCACCGTGCTCCGAGAGGCGCTGGGCTTCTACGCGCAAGGTCCGGACCCGGCGGCCCTGCAACGATCCATTGAGGCTATCAAAGATGGCCTGCCCCTCCTTCAACGGTTGGCCCTGCTCGACGACCTCGTCTATATCGCACGTGTGGATGGCGAATTGACGGAGCATGAAAGGGATATGTTAGCTTCGCTGTCGAGTGCCTGGGACATTGGCATCCGGCTGAACGGTCTCGCCTCCAGGCAGAATCGATCGGCTTGAATCAAAGGCGGGTCAGGTCCTCCGGCTGGTCGTCATTGACGCGGGATGCGTAGCCCGGCACCTCTTCGCCTTCGCCCGCCCAGCCATTGGCTGTACCTGCCCCGTTGCCGTAATCTGGCAGATCCCATGCCGAATCCCCGAGGCCACCGAAGCTCATCTGGATGCTGCCCCTACTCATCGCTTTTTTAATGCGTTTCATCGCAAACTTCCGAATGAACGCGCGCGAGGGAGGAATAAGGCCGAGGAAGCCGACGAAGTCGGTGACCACACCTGGCGTGATGAGCAGGGCGCCGGCGCACAGGATGATGACACCGTCGAGCAATTCCTCGCCGGGCAGGCCGCCGGTATTGAGCTGGTCGTTGAACCGTTTCCACACTGCCAGCCCCTCACGCTTCGCCAACAGGCCGCCGACGATGCCGGTGAAGAGGATGATGCCGATAGTGGGCAGGAAACCTATGAGCTTGTCGACCTGGACGAGCAGGGCCAATTCGACCACCGGCATGATCAGAAACAGGGCGAGGATGCGAGCGAGTATTTTCATGATGTTTCTTGGTACGAAAGCGTGCTTGCTGATAACGGAAGCGGTCCTAAAAGGCTCCAGCCATTTGGCGGTTCTTCACAAACACCGGAGAGAACAAAAAATTTGATCTTCACGTTAACATCCGCCGCGTGCATAGGCTAGGTGCGCAGCAAGAACACGACTAGGGAGGGGTGCCGGAGTGGTCGAACGGGGCGGTCTCGAAAACCGTTGTGCCCTTCACGGGTACCGTGGGTTCGAATCCCACCCCCTCCGCCTCGAAAGGCCGGTTCCGCGCCAGGTGGAGCCGGCCTTTGTTGTTGCGAGTCGATGAAATACCGTTATTGCACGGCCAATATCCTCTGGGTGGTGCTGCTCGTAGTCTGCGGGGCAAAGGCCCAGGATAGGGCCTATTCTGTTCAATATCGCCCCCACGGCC
>JAHEMB010000301.1 GCA_024643915.1 Rhodothermaceae bacterium
CGGTAGACCCGGGACCGTCTGCGATCAGGTGACCGCCATCGAAGAACAGGCGCCTGCTTTCCGGGTTGCCCTGGCTGTCGAGCGCGATGGCTATTATCTGTGCCTTATCTGTCGCCGAATTACTTACGTAGAGCGTGGAGTAGTCGGCAGAAAATGCGATTCCGTTTGGTTTTTCGAGATCCCTGGCGACCACGCTCAACTCGTTATCCGGCGTCAGGCGAAACACGCCAAAAAACTCGAGCTCGATATCGGGACTGTCATCAAACCCGGCGAGACCATATGGCGGATCGGTAAAGTAGATGTCACCGGAACGATGAACGGCAATATCATTCGGGCTGTTTATCGACTTGCCGTTATATTTGCTGGCCAGCACTTCGAACTCGGGAACGGGATTATTGACAGGGGCCAACATGCGCGCAAGTCTCCGGCTACCCTGCTGGGCCAGCAGAAGAGCGCCATTCACGTCGATGGCCAGGCCGTAGAGCCGGTCGATCAGATGCTCCCCAACCCGCACCGACTGCCCAACAAGGTCGTCTTCCTCCATTACTTCGAGGATGCGGTCGAAGCGCACCATGTCGACGAGGTTGCCGCCCCAGGTGGAGTTGATGCGGCTCGGCGTCTGGAAGACGTGCCCCTCCACCTCGTCCAGCTTTCGCCCGGCCAGGATGCCGCAGACCTGTGTTTTCTTGCCGAACGCGATAAGGTCTGGCTCTACGCCGAGGGCCTGATGCGCCCAGAACGATCCGGTGATACCCACCCCCGTTTGCACCTCGTCGAAGATCAGCAGGGTGTCGTTTTCATGGGCGAGGTCCTTGAGCGCCTGGAGGAATTCACGACGGAAATGGTTGTCGCCGCCCTCGCCCTGGATGGGTTCGATGATGATGCAGGCTATGTCGTCCTTCCGCTCGTGGAACTGCCGCTTGGCCTGCGCCAGGGCCAGGTCCTCATGCTTGCGCACCTCATCGAGCGTTTCCTCCGTGAGGGGAAATCGCATCTTGGGATTGGTGACACGCGGCCAGTTGAACTTGGGGAAGTACATCGTCTTCCGCAGGTCGGCCGTGTTGGTGAGGGAAAGCGTGTAGCCACTGCGCCCGTGGAAGGCCTGGTCGAAATGCAGCACCTGATGGCCGATCTCCCGCCGGTAGCCTTTCTGCTGATTCTTGCGCACCTTCCAGTCGAAGGCCGTCTTGAGCGCATTCTCCACAGCGAGGGCCCCACCGGCAACGAAGAAGGCGTACGGCAGGTAGTCGGGAATGCCCACTCGGCTGAACGTCTGCACGAAGCGGGCCATGTGGACCGTTCGCACATCAGAGTTGGTGATCTTGTTGAGGGCGGCTTCCAGCAGGCGCGCTTTGAACCCCTCGTCCTCGGCCAGCTTCGGATGGTTCATCCCGACGGCGCTGGAGGCATAAAACCCAAAGAAGTCGAGGTATTCTTTGCCCGTGCGCTGGTCGAATAGCTGGACGCCCCGGCTGCGCGCCATGTCCAGCACCATCGGTATTTGGCCTTTGACGAGCATGTGCCGTCCCAGTACCTCCATCACCTGGTCTGGGGCAATGGTGTCAGTCTGAACCATCTCCATATGTTTTCTCTTCAAAACGGTCAAAAAAGGGCTTTCATAAAGGGTTTACAGTTTCGAAAGATACGCATTCGCCCCTTCCGCCGCATCGCTCCCTTGAAACTTCATGGCCTGCTGTCGGCCCCCAGCAGGGGATCATTCCGCCCTCATCAGGGTAGCCTTGGCACCCATTGGAGAAGGCCCAGCGGCTGCTACCAACCGAGGGGCACCTCGGCTCCGTTCGATCCCTCTTCGGTGGCCTCGACGACCCCAACGCAGCGAACGTGCAGATGTCAGATAGAACGATAGAGGAGAAGGCCCGCAGCCCGCGCCTGCCGGGCGAGGTCGAACTCAAACGCGCCCGAAAAAAAACGCTTGCGGTAGGCGACGGCGACCCTGGCCTGTTCGAGTTGCCTGTCGTCCAACAGCCTGCAGGGACGAACATC
This sequence comes from Rhodothermaceae bacterium, assembly GCA_024643915.1. GTDB lineage: Bacteria > Bacteroidota > Rhodothermia > Rhodothermales > JAHEMB01 > JAHEMB01. The sequence goes on from JAHEMB010000301.1 coordinate 2,005, forward strand.
AGGGGCCGACGTCCAGACTGGCTCCGCGTGAAGTTGCCCTACGGCGAGACGTACAAGGCCGTCGCGGACATCATCGAAGAACACGACCTGCACACGGTTTGCCAGAGTGCGCGCTGCCCCAACATGGGCGAGTGCTGGACGGCAGGCACCGCTACGTTTATGATCCTCGGCAACGTCTGCACGCGCTCCTGCGGGTTCTGCGCCGTCCTCACGGGCCGCCCCGACGCCGGGCTGGATTGGGACGAGCCGCGCCGCGTGGCCGACGCCGTCCGCCTGATGGGTCTCAAGCATGCCGTCGTCACCTCGGTCAACCGCGACGAGCGCGAGGACGGTGGCGCCCCCATCTTCGCCGAAACGATCCGCCTCATCAAGGAGCAGGGCGCCACGGTGGAAGTGCTGACGCCCGACTTCCGCGGCAACCGAAACGCCTGCCGGATAGTCTTCGATGCCCGCCCCGACCTCTTCAACCATAACGTTGAGACGGTCCCGCGCCTCTATCGCCGCGTCCGCCCTCAGGCTATTTATCAGCGATCACTCGACGTGCTGCAATGGGCCAAAGAAGCCGGGCTGCGAACCAAGAGCGGCATCATGGTCGGCCTGGGCGAAACGGACAACGAGGTGCTTACCCTCATGGATGATTTTGTCGCCATCGGCCTGGACGTGATGACCCTCGGACAGTATCTCCAACCGACGCGCATGCACCTGCCGGTCGAGGAATTCGTGCACCCCGACAAATTCCGCTGGTATAAGGAAGTCGGAGAGGCCAAGGGCATCGAGCACGTCGAGAGTGGTCCGCTGGTCCGCTCCTCCTATCACGCCGAACGCCACGTGTGAGGGCGCTGTGTGCGTTTGTGAGAACGATCCCGTTACATCTGGGAGCATAATTCGTAACGTTCTACGGTTTGTGCACGTCCGGCCTCGCTTTATCTTTGCCCGATTGTTCCTGGGCCATGCAACTATGCACCCGGGAGGCTCTTCCCCCTTTGCACACAACGGTGAGGTATTGTTATGGCCAACGGAGAAAGTGGGAGCGGCAACACCGCTATCGTCGCCATCGTGATTCTCGTGATTGTCGCCCTCCTCTTCATCTTCCTCTTTCTGAAGCCTTTCGGCGGCGGCGGCGGCGGAGAGGCCGACGGCCCCGATATCGAGCTAGAGATCAATCCGGACGGCGGTAACTAAGTGCTGTGACAAGCATTTTTTGATGGGTTCTGCACGCTCATTCGCTTCCCGGCCGGCGTTGCTGTGGCTTGTCGTAGCGAGACTACGTCGCGCTCCTACGCCTGGGCAGGAAACCGACTCGACGCATGTTCAGCCATCACGAGCCACTTGTCAGAACACTAAGTCACCGTTTGGAAACCGGATTGTTGCAAGAGGCGATGAACAGCACCTTCTTCGCCAGGTTGTGTTGGCCTGTTAATGGGGGTCACCGTGCCCCTCCGATCAGGCAATCAATCACTTGGTGAATAGACCATGTCAACCCAAGAAAACGGCAGCGGCAACACCGCTATCGTCGCCATCGTGATTCTGGTAATCGTGGCGGTTATCGGCTTTTTCCTATTCTTCAACCCCGGTAACAACGCCACGACCGACGGCGCGGACATCAAAGTGCAGGTGGAAACGCCTGACCTTGACTTGCCGGACGCTTCGAGCAATGAGACGCCGACGCCCGAGCCGAGCGACCAGGAGTCGACGGGCGGTCAATAGCGCCATCCTCGTTTCGGAGGCAAGAAGCAAGCGGTCGGTCTCTGAGAGACCGGCCGCTTTTTTGTGCCGGCGCGTCGGCCGTGCCCCAGCGTAACCTTCGCGGGGCGGCTTCGTCTTCTCTTGCAGATGTTTTTCTCTGCAACCAGCTACCGCCCTGTCGCCATGAGACCTCGCTATGTTCTTTCCTCCGCCGCCCTCCTCCTCGGTTTCCTCCTTGCCCTCCCCAGCCTCGCCCAGTCGAGCAAGACGATCACGTCCATCGTGAAGATGGCGCCCGACGGAGAAGTGGTGATCGACAACCACAAGGGCAGCATCCGGGTGACCACCTGGGACCGTGCCGAAGTATCAGTCGAGGCGGAGGTGGTGGCAGAGGATGAGCGGGCGGACGAACTGGTTGAAGCAACTGAAATCGTTATTCGCGAGGGGCGTAACCGCGTGTCTATCGAAACGGATTACGACGAGACTGAAGGGATGCGCCGAAGCCTAAACAGCCTCTTCCAAAATGGCACGAACCTGCCCGCCGTGCATTACACGGTCCGCATTCCTCGCACGGCCAACCTGGTCATCGATGACCACAAGTCGGATATTCGTGTGGCCGACCTCGACGGCGATCTGCGCCTCGACACGCACAAGGGTGAGGTGGAACTGACTAACCTCGGCGGTGGGCTTTGGCTCGACACGCACAAAGGCAATGTGCACGCTTCGTTCACCCGCCTCGCCGGCCCCATCGCCATCGACACACACAAAGGCGACGTCACCCTCCGGCTGCCCCCTGGCGCCGGTTTCGACCTCGCCGCCGATATCGGCGCCCGGGGACGCCTCGACGCCGACTTCGGGCTGCGCTCACTGCGCCGGGATGAGGACCGCTACGCGGGCGCCGTTTATGGTGGTGGCCCGCGCCTCGCCATCGACACGCACAAAGGCGACGTCACGCTTCACACGAAATAGTCACATCGCTCCCTCTCTCGACAGGACCAAACGCCAGCAGAGGCCGTATCTTCCCTGCGACCGGCGCCCTCATCGGGCCGGTCGCTTTTTATATCGCCAACCATTCCAGACCATACAGACCATGGCTGTAGAACGCACCCTCGCCATCATCAAACCCGACGCTGTCGAGAACAATCACATCGGCGCCATCATCAAACGCATTGAAGAGGCAGGCTTTTCCATCCGCACCCTCAAGCTCGTCCAACTCAGCAAGAAAGAGGCCGAAGGGTTCTACGCCGTTCATCGGGGACGGCCCTTTTTCGAGGAGTTGACCGCTTTCATGTCGAGCGGCCCCTGTATTCCGCTCGTGCTTGAAAAGGAGAACGCGGTGGCGAGCTGGCGTCACGTCATCGGCGCGACCAACCCCGCCGAGGCGGACGAAGGCACCATTCGCAAGGACTTCGCCGAATCCCTCGGGCGCAATGCCGTCCACGGCTCAGACTCGGTCGAAAACGGAGAGATCGAAGCGCACTATTTCTTCCCCGAGCATGAGATCGTCGCCAATTCCTGATTTTAGAAACGGGCCTTCGCCCGGACCTGCCATGCGATGCTACCCCGCTTTCCTCGTGTTTGCGCTCCTCATAGGCTGCGGCGCCGCCTCTCAGGATTCGTCGCCGGCAATGCGGCGAGGGGAAGCGGACAGTGTACGATTTGCCGGACATGTAAAGACGGGCGCCCAGGTGCTCGCCGAGCGAGGTTTCGATTTGCTACAAGGGAAGAAAGTCGGGTTGATCGTGAATCACACGGCCCGGGTGGACACGGCCCACCTCGTCGACCTGATGCATGCCGCGCC
>JAHEMB010000302.1 GCA_024643915.1 Rhodothermaceae bacterium
CCTCTCGCTCCTCGGCTTGCTCCAGCTTCAACAATCGCTCAGGAAGCTCGCGCACACGCTGCGCCCTTGCCGGCAGGGCGTAAACAAAAATGGACACGACAAAGAGGAAGAGGGGGGGGAACCGAAGGGTCATGCGTCGTGAGGCATTGTGATGAGAGGGGGCAAGCCAGAGGTGCCGCATGAATCAGAATTTAGCAAACATAGGGCCATTATTCAGTCAAACAGCGACGGGTTGTCCTGGAGGTAATGAAGGCGCTCGATGAGGCGGCGGTTGGCGCGGGGGAAGGCGAATTCGTCGAGGCGCTCAATCGGCACCCACTGCATCGGCAGCGCTCGCGACGATACCGGCTCGCCGGCCACGAGGCGGCAGCGGAAGGCGTGGAGCGTGATCTTGAAATGCGTATACGCGTGGTTGATCGTCCCGAACGGTGCCTCGATTTCAACCTCAATGTTCAACTCCTCGCGCAGTTCGCGTCGGCATGTTTCCGGCAGGGCCTCGCCCGGCTCGCGCTTCCCGCCGGGAAATTCCCACAGGCCGCCCAGCAATCCGTCCTCCGGGCGCCGCTGGATGAGGATCCGGCCCTCGTCGTCGAAGATGAGGCCCACGGCGATGTCGTAGTGTGGGAGCGGCGCTTTTTTCTTCGAAAAGGGGAAGGCTTCGGGCGTGCCCAGGGCGTAGGCACCGCAGGCGGATTGTAACGGACACGCCGGGCAGGCGGGCGCCGACGGCGTGCAGATTGTCGCGCCCAACTCCATGACGGCCTGGTTGAAATCGCCGGGGCAGTCGGGGTTGAGTAACACGTCGGCGAGGGCCTGAAGGCGGCGGCGGGTGCGGCCCGCGCCGATTTCCTCTTCGATGGTGAAAACGCGGGCGAGGACGCGGGCCACGTTGCCGTCGAGCACGGCGTGGGGGGCGTCGAAGGCGATAGAGAGGACGGCAGCGGCGGTGTACGGCCCCACGCCCGGCAGCCGACGGATGGCCTCGTAGGTGGCTGGCACCTGTCCGGCGAACTCCTCTGTTACCATCTTCGCGGCGCGGTGCAAGTTGCGGGCGCGCGAGTAGTAGCCTAGCCCCTCCCACAGCCGGAGCACCGCGTCCAACTCGGCCTCTGCCAGCGCCGTCACGGTGGGAAAAGCTTCGACGAAGCGCTCGTAGTACGGCCGGGCCTGATCGACGCGCGTCTGTTGCAGCATCACCTCCGAGAGCCATATGTGGAACGGGTCATCCGTCTCTCGCCATGGCATCGCCCGCGCCGCCCCCTCGAACCATCGCAGCAGGTCGTCGCGAAAGGCTTGAATCTGGCGCTGGGTAGGTTGAATTGATGCGGGAGGAGGCACGGACTACAGGCGGTGGTGGGAGGAGGGAGGGAAGGTATGCGCGAAGCGAGGCCGGGTTCTCCCGTCGGCGGGCCTGGAACGTGTCCCGAAGCGCTTCGTTTGGCGCGATAGCTGCGCAATCCTGTTTCATTGACGTTGGGTGTGTTTTGCGTCTAGGAAAGGAAGCACCAAGCGCCCATCCCCTTCGGTAGGAGAAAAAACCTGTGCTGCGTGCCTGCCACTCATATGGGTTTTGTCTGCTGCTGACAGTCGCTGCGCTGGGGCGGACTGCTGCCGCGCAGGCGCCGGACTCACTCGCCCCGCAGCCGCCGGTGACGTGGACGCTCCTCGTCGATGGCAAGCTGGAGGCGTGGCCGGGGCGTGAATGGCTCTCACTCGACAGTGTTGAAGTGGCAGCGCGGGCAGTGCTGGCGGCCTACCGGCAGGCAGGCTTCTATTTCGCCCATCTGGATTCTTTGCAAGTGGAGGAGGCCGGCCCGATGGCAAGGCTTTACCTGACGCGTGGGCCTGAGGTGCCGGTGGGGCGCATTCGCCTCGAAGGCATCTCCGCCCTCGATTCGACGTTGCTGCTGCGGCAGATGGACACGCGGAAAGGCCGCCGCCTCGACCCCGATCAACTCCAAGCCGACATCGCTTACCTGCTCACACAATATGAGCGGGCCGGCTTTGCGCTCGCGCAGGTTCAGGTGGCCGCCATCGACCTGCTGCCTGGTGCGCCGCCCGCGCTCGATCTTACGATCCGGGTGCAGGAAGGGCGGCCCCTCGTCTTCGCACGCGTGGAGGTGGTAGGCGCGCAGCGGACGCGGCCCGGTTACGTCCGTCGCCTCGCCGACCTGCAGCCCGGACGGCCTTTGCCCGCCCTGAACGAGGTGCAGCATCGGCTGGAGGAAACTGAACTGTTCGCCGAGGTAGGCGAGCCCGCCTTGCTGATCGAAAATGACACGAGCGCCGTACTTCGCATTCCCCTCCGAGAGGCCTCACCCGGCACATTCGACCTAGTGCTGGGGTACCTGCCGCCTCCGAGCGGGGGCGGCTCGGGGAGCGTGGTGGGCAACGGGCACCTCTTGCTGCGCAACCTCTTCGGTGGCGGCCGGGTGATAGCACTCCGGCTCCACCGCCTGCCCGGTCAGGTCAGCAGCGCCGAGGCAAGGCTGGCCGACCCGTTCCTGCTGGGCACGCCTCTCGGCGCCGAGGCGCGGTTCGACGGCGTCCAGCAGGACTCGACCTATGGCAAGCAAGCGTACAGCGGGGAACTCAGTTACCGGTTTGAAGGCGGCTTGACGGCTTTCACTACGCTGAGCAGGGAGGTAACGCGGCCGGGGCAGGCGGGCCAACAACTGGTCGGCTTGCCTGCGCGCCAGCTCGTCCCGCGCGCCGAGGCGCTCTTTGCCGGGCTGGGGTTGCGGTTTCAACGCCTCGACCGCAGCGTTAACCCTCGTCGTGGTGTTGTACTCCAGACGAACTACGAGCGCGGTCGTAAGGAACGCGCAGCGCGGGTCGTAGTGGGCGCCGACACCACAGGGGAGCGGACGCTCCTGCGGCAGGAGCGATTGCGGACCCGCGCCCGCGTCTTCGTGCCCACCTTCCGGCGGCAGGTGTTCGCCTTCGGCGGCGATGCGTCCCTGTTGCTCAGCGACAGCTACGACCAAAGCGACCTCTTTCGGTTCGGCGGCGCCACCTCGCTGCGCGGCTACGATGAAGATCGCTTCCTCGGGCGCTTCGTCACGCGCCTCTTTACCGAGTACCGCTACCAGCTCGACCGCCGGTCTTATGCCTTTGCCTTCTTCGACCTCGGCTACGTCGAACGGCCTGAGGTTGCAGCCCGAAGCGGTGCTGAACTAAATGCGTTGAACGGGTTCTACCCCGGCTATGGCTTTGGCGTGCAGTACGACACGCCCCTCGGGCTTGTCAACGCCAGTTATGCGCTTAGCCCCGAAGTTGGCCCCGCCAGCGGGCGCATCCACGTTGGATTGTCTGTCGGGCTCTGAGTGCTGTGACAAACGCAGGCAAGAAGTCGATGGGGCGTGCAGAACACATCAAGAAATGCTTGTCACAGCACTGAGAGGCAATCCCCAATTTGGTGCTTTGTAATGGGCAAAAGGATAGGCTCCACCATGGAAAATTTCTACGCACCCCCCTCGGCTTTTCGCAATGACCTCGTGGTGTTGCCGGAGGATGAGGCGCGGCACGCGGGCAAGGTGCTGAGGAAACAGGCAGGCGACGAGATTGTGGTGGTGGATGGCGAGGGCGGCTGGCACCTCGTCCGCCTCGATCACGTCGATAAGCACGCTGCAACAGGGTACGTCGTAGAGACGCGGCAGGAGGTGGGGGAGCCGGGCTACGCGCTCACCCTCGGGCTGGCGCTTCTCAAAAATCAGAACCGGTTTGAGACTTTTCTGGAGAAGGCGGTCGAACTCGGTGTGGGTGAGGTGGTGCCCATGCTGACGGCGAGGACCGAGAAAGGCCGTCTCAAGGAAAGGCGGGCGCATAACATCCTCGTCGCCGCGATGAAACAGAGCGGGCGTAGCCGCCTCATCCGGCTCGTCGCCCCACAACCCTTTGCGTCGGCGCTTGAGGCTCCGTCCGACCTCTCGCTGATTTGCCACGAGCGAGTGGATGCTTCATCGTCGATCCTCAACGCCTTGCAGCAACACCGTCAGGCCCGCCGCCTTCAGGTGCTCGTGGGGCCGGAGGGCGGCTTCACCCAGGGAGAATTGAGGCAGGCAGAGGCCGCCCACTTCGCGGCTGTCTCGCTTGGCCCGCGCCGCCTTCGTGCTGAGACGGCGGCCTTGGTAGCCGCTACAGCAATTATGTTGACCCTTGCCTAACGCGCCTGCAGTACGCAGCAGCCGGCCCCCACCATGCCCCCTCTGTGAAAAATTGGTGGGGCGGCGGAGAGGGCGAAGCCTGTTGCGACCGCCTGCGTTGGAGACGCGCCATGCAGGATCTGAACGAAGAACAACTGGTATCGAAGCAACTCGTCGACGGGAGGCTGTTGAAGGTGTACCACGACGAGGTGCGCCTGCCCGATGGCACCGAATCCGTCCGTGAGTGGATCGATCATCCGGGCGCTTCCGCCGTCGTGCCGCTCTTTGAGGATGGCACAACCCTTTTGCTGCGGCAGTTTCGCTACCCGGCGCGCCGCACGTTTCTCGAGGTGCCGGCCGGCAAGCTCGATCACGACGAAGAGGACCCGGAGGACGTCGCGCGGCGCGAGTTAGAAGAAGAAACCGGCTGGAAAACGAAGCACTTGTCTTACCTCACCTCGCTCTATCCTTGCATCGGATACAGCAACGAGGTCATCCACTTTTACCTCGCCGAGCATCTGGAAGCAGGCGGAGTCGACCACAGCGAAGGCGAGTTCATTGAGGTGCGGCGCCTGCCCTTCGCCGAGGCCGTATCGATGGCGCGGCGCGGGGTGATCCTCGACATGAAATCGGTCGCGGCGCTCCTCTTTGCCGAGGTGCACCTGCGCGAGCGGTGAGGCCGTCAAAATTGCGAAAAGAATCCTGGGCACCTTGAGCCGCGTTGAACACGGCGCTATTTTACAAGCCTCTATCCATCCAAGCAAAAAACGTCCATGTTTATCTTTCTCGTCATTCTTATCGCCGTCCTGGCCGTCCTTCTGACGCTCGTGGTGCTGCTTCAGAGTGGGCGCGGCGGCGGCCTCGCCGGCATCGCTGCCGGGGCGCAGACTACGCAGATCCTGGGCGCGCGCCAGGCCCCCGACATCCTGGAGAAGGCTACCTGGACGCTTGCTGCGCTTTTCATCGTCCTCTGTGTGCTTGCCAACTTCGCCATCGACCGTAGTGAGGTGCAGGAGAGTGTGATTCAGCGACAAGCGCAGGGTACCACCGAGCAGGCGACGCCCGTCCTGCCGCCCGCCGACGGTCAGCCCCTGGCGCCGCAGCAGGCCCAGCCTGCTCCCACGCAGCCGGACCCTGTAGGCGGCAACGAGTAGAAAACCCGGCTCTTTTTGGGCAAGGCGGGGCGCCATGTGCGCTCCGCCTTTTTCTTTGCGTTCCTGCAAAAGGCTTCACATGAACTGAAGGTCAAATGCCGGTGCCCTTTTGTTTCATCGGAATGACCTTTGCGTAAGGGAACGGAAGGCCCACTGCTTCTCTTAGTGAGTTCGTGGAGG
>JAHEMB010000303.1 GCA_024643915.1 Rhodothermaceae bacterium
CCCCATCATGCCGCCCTGCCTGGTGGAAGGGACGGCTCCCTGCAAGGGAACGACGACAACCTGCTCCTTGTCGAAGCCGAGGTTCTTGGTCTGCAAGAATTGCAACTGGCTGCTCATGATCATGGTGCTGGTGATGAGAAAGACGGCGAAGCCAAACTGCATCACCAGCAAACTTTTCCGCAGCCATCCCCTGCGCCGGCCCACGACCAGGGCCCCTTTCAACACGTCCGCAGGCGGAAACTTGGACAGCACGAGGGCGGGATAGCTGCCCGCCACCCAGGCAATGCCCAGGCCGAGGAGGATCATCACCAGCAGCAGGCCCGCATCGAGCCGCAGGGCGAGCGACGTGCCAGCGACATCGTTGAAGAAGGGCAGGCTCACCCGGGCCAGCACCACCCCGCCCAGCATAGCCAGGAGGGTCAGCACGCCGGACTCGCCCCAGAACTGCTGCATCAGTTGCGTGCGCTCGGCCCCGAGGACCTTGCGCACGCCCACCTCCAGTGTCCGCCCCGTCGAGCGGGCCACCGATAGGATGACGACGTTGATGCACGCGATCCCCAATACGAGGAGGGCCAGGACGGAAAGGATATACGAATAGGCCGGGTCGCTCACCGGGGCGATGCCCGTGGGGAAATCCTTGTCGAGATGGATGTCCGTCAGGGGTTGCAGGCCGATGGTGTAGGTACCCTCCCGCATACCCCCGCCGACCACCTGCTCGACGAGGGAGGGAAACTTGGCCTCCAGCGCCTCGGCCGTTACCCCTTCTTGCAGCAACACGTAGGTCTCGGGAATGACGTTGCCCCAGCTACGCCGCTGGCGGTCGTCGTACAGGTCAAAGCTCTTTGCCCACGGCACCGCCATGGTGAACCGGATGCTGGAGTTGTACGGTATCTCGGCTGCGACGCCCGTCACTTCGAACGCCTGTTCCGTCTCGCCGATGCGAAGGGAGAGGGTCTGGCCGAGCGCCTCTTCGTCCCCGAAATACCGCGCGGCGGTCTCCGGGGTCAGCACGACGGCGTTGGTCTCGCGCAAGGGCTGGGCGGCGCCCGCCTGGAGTGGGAAGTCGAAGACGTCGAAAAAGGCTGGATCGACCAGGTGGATGGTCTCGTCGTAGGCGACGTCCCGGCGTTGCACGCGACCGGTGAAGGTGCTGATCCGGATCGTGTGCTCGATCTCGGGGAACGTCTCTGCCAAGGCGGGGCCGAGCGGGACGGGCGTTACCGTGTTGAAGAACTGTTGGTTTTCGCCGTAGTCTTCGAGTACCCAGGCGCGGTACAGCCGGTCCGCATGGCGGTGAAACCGGTCGTAGCTCCACTCGGCCTGCACGTATTCCATCACCAGCAGGCAGCAGGCAACGCCCACGGCCAGCCCCAGGATATTCGTCGCTGAAAACCCTTTGTGCTTCAGCAGATTGCGCAGGGCAAGGGTGAGATAATTTCGCAGCATGCGCTCGGGCAATCCCTGGTTGTTTCGACGACACGGCCAATATTCGGGTCGTGTTGTTAGAAGTTGTTAGGGCGATTATAAAACGATGTTATGAATGTTAAAACTGCGCCCGTCACCCGGCGAACTTGTACCCCAGGCCGTGGATGGTGAGGATGTGCTGCGGGCGGCGCGGGTTGGGTTCGAGCTTCTGCCGCAGCCACGCCACGTGGACGTCTACGGTGCGGGTGGCCGGCACGTCGTCATACGCCCAGACATCGCTCAAAATTTGCTCGCGTGAGAGCGCCTCCCCCCGGTGCTCGACGAAGTAGCGCAAGAGCTGGAACTCGCGCGCCGAAAGCTCGACCGGGTTACCGTCGCGTACTACCTCGGCCCCCCGAAAATCGACGTGGACCTCCCCGAAGCGATACGCGTCAGGCGAGGGGGCGGCAGCAGGGGCACGGCGCAAGAGGGCCTCGACGCGGGCCAGCAGTTCCATCATCTCGAAGGGCTTGGTCAGGTAGTCGTCGGCGCCGAGCTTGAGGCCGAGGACTTTGTCGAGGGTTTGCCCGCGCGCGGTGAGCATCAGCACCGGCGTCTCGACGCGGTGCTGCCGGAGGTCGCGGAGAAGGTCGAAGCCGTTCTTCTCGGGCAGCATCACGTCGAGCAGGATCAGATCGAAGGGCTCGCCGAGGGCGCGGGCGAGGCCGGCGGCGCCGTCTTCGGCCACCTCGGTATGATAGCCTTCGCTCGCCAGCCGATCCGTCAGGGTGAGCACCAAGCCCGGCTCGTCCTCGATCACCAGAATGCGCTTTTTCATACGTCTGCGGGGAGGTAGAGCGTAAAGGCGCTGCCGCGTCCCGGCGTGCTCTCCACGTCGACGCGCCCGCCGTGCGCCTCAGCCATGTTCTGGACGAGGCTGAGACCCAGGCCGCTGCCGCGCATCTGTGCCTCGCGCGCCGCCCGCCCCCGGAAGAAGGGCTCGAAGAGGTGGGGCAACTCGTCAGCAGGGATCCCGGCGCCCCGGTCGCGTACCGTCAGGGCCACGAGGGGCGGCCCAGCGTCGGCCTGGAGGCGTGCTTCCATGCCGATCCAGCCATCGCCGTACTTGTACGCGTTGCTGAGGAGGTTGCAGAGCGCCGCTTCGAGGGCCCGCGCGTCGGCGCGCACCCGGGGCAGGTCGTCATCGAGCCGTAGCTCTATGGGCACCTCCTGCTCGAAGGTACGCTGGCAGCGGGCGACGGCGCCTTCCAGAAACGGCGCCAGGTCGAGCGGCTCGCGGGCCGGGGGCGTCTGCGTTTGGGCGCCGGCGAGGACGAGGACCTGCTCGACGAGCGCCGAGAGCCGCCGCCCCTCCGCGTCGACGAGGGCGCCGTAGCGGCGGGCCTGCGCCAGATCCTCGACGACGCCGTCGGCCAGGTTCTCCGCTGCGCTGCGGATGACCGCGAGCGGCGTCCGCAGCTCGTGCGAGACCCCGGCGACGAAGGCCATCTGCTGCGCCGCCAGCCGCCGCGCCCGCCGCGCCGAGACCATTAGCAGCACCGCTGCCCCACCGAGCAGCAGCAGGATGCCGAAGCTGACACCCAGGTTGCGCCTCCGCCACCGGGCCACAGCCGCTTCGATGGAGCCGGCGCGATGCCGCACTTCGAGGCGCCAGGGCTGCACCGACGCCCCCTGCGCAGCCCTGCTGCCAAGAGACGGCCCCACCAGGACGCGCTCGGTCTCGGTGGCGCGCACCTCCAGGTCGCTCACTTCTACCGAATCGCTCCGCAGGATGGTGACGAGCGTTTCCTCGTTGTTGCCGCTGCGCGTGCTCACCTCTACCCTGCCGCCCAGGCCCAGAAGCGCCGTCGCGTCAGGGGAACCATCCAGGCTGCCTGCCCCTGATTGAAAGAGTACGCGGGCCGGATCGTCGTGGGCGGTGATGAGGAGGTCGTAATCGGAATTGTCGCCGCCGAGGAGGTAGGTACGGGCGAGCGCGGGAAAGAGTGTCTCGGCCGCATAGGTCTCGTCGAGCAGGAGCAGCAGAAAGCCGGGCCGGTCGGCGGCGGAGCGGGGCAGGAGCGGCACCGGCAGGCCCGGTGGGGTGGCCGGGGCGACCGGCGCTTCGCCCACGTGAGCGAAATAGACGCGCCAGGGGACGAGCGCCTCCGGCCAGGCGAGGGGGACGAGGGTGCCGGCCTCGGGGTGGAAGCGGGCGAGGCGCAGCGAGCCGTCGGGCTGTGGCGCGACGTGGTAGAGGGCTGACAGAAGACCAGGATGTGTGGATGACGCGCGCCATTGCTGGTAGCGGAGCGCCAGGCGCTCGGCAAGCGCGGCCTCGCCGCCGCCTGGGTCCAGCAGAAAGCGCTCTTGGAGCCGGCCGAGCGGCTCATAGATGGCCCCGGCGAAGCCCGTCGTGCTGAGGTGGAGCATCCGGTGCATGCGGGTGGCCTCGGCCTCGCCCAGCGTACCGATCCATCGGTACTGGAGCACCCCGAGCACGCCCAGCAGCCCCGCCAGCACCGCGACAAGGCTCGCCATCACCCCCGGTTTCTTCGCCTCAAACACCTTGTCGCACAGGCACGTGGAAGATCAAATGCAGAACGGCGCCGTCCCTCTTACAAGATGCGACACCATCCCCAGGTTTGCAATGGGCGAAGCTACGGCTCCTTCAGCGCTTGAAAAGCTGCCTCCACCCAGGCCTGGGATTCGGGCTCCTCATGGAGGCCGTTCGGCAGCACGAGGCCAACCATGCGGTACAGAATACGAAAAGAGGGTGCCTCGCACCTGCCTCCAGCGCTCACCAGGGGGTATCAAAGTAGGTAGCACCCTCTGCGAGGGCCCTCTGCGGTGCCCTTGTATTGTTTAATCCCCGTCAATACTTTGATCATTCATCCTATCTTGGACCTAAAGCTATCCGTAATGAAAAAGCTGCTTCTGCTTGTTTCTTCCTTGCTTATCGGCATACCTGCTGCGGCCCAGACGGCGGGCACCGGCTTTACGCTGGGCACCACCCCCGCCGACCCTTTCGGCAACGGTGGATCGGGAGGGTGGAACGGGAGCAGCCAGAGCCAAGCCGGTCACCACCTCCGCACGACCCGCTCCGACACCGGCGGGCGCATCGACCTGGACGGAGACGGGAACTTCGAGGTAGTCGCCATGAATGCAGCGGGTACCGATAACCTCGTCTTGCTGGAAGCGACCGGCGACAACACCTACGCGAAAGTATGGGGGTTCGATCTCCATGCGACCAACCTCAACGGAGGCGCCGTGACTGTGGGAGACTCCGACGGCGACGGCAACCTGGAGATCATCGTCGTGGACCGGGAAAACGATCTGCTGCGCATTTTTGAGTATTCAGGCAGTGGGCAGATCACAGACGGCAGCAACCCGAGCGATACGCCGATCCTCTCACGCGCCGTCACCGACCCGATCGACGTGACAGTGGGCAACTTCGACGGCGACGCTACCCTGGACATCGTCGTATCCTCAGACAATGACGTGGCCAGTTTGATCGTCGTGGAGGCTACGGGCAATGATGCTTACGCCGCCAATACGTCTACCGCTGTGGGCACCGCCGGGCAGGGCGCTACGGCGCTGAGCGACATCGCTGACCTTGATGGAGACGCTACCAACGAGATTGTCGTCGCCCCTGATTTCCAGGCAGCAGGCGACAATGCCTTCTACGTCTACACGTGGAACGGGACGACGTTTTCCGAAGAAGCGACCTTGAGCGTGGCCAGCGTGAGCGGGGGTAACCATGGGGTCACTGTTTTCAATCTCGACGGAGCGGGCAATCCAGAGATCATCTTTGCTACTCAGGACAACAATCTGTATGTGTTTGAGTCCACCGCAGCTAACACGTATGCAGCCGACGCCGGCACGGGTGCCGTCGTCGCCCTCGGCGGCGATGCCAATGCGCTTTCGGTAGGGGACCAGGATGCCGATGGCAACAGGGAAATCTACGTGGCTGTCGATGACAACAGCGATGATGTGGAATATTACGAGCATGATGGAACGGCAGGCGCTTTCGCAGCGGCCAATTTCGGCACTGAGCAGATCCTG
>JAHEMB010000304.1 GCA_024643915.1 Rhodothermaceae bacterium
GCTTTGAGCTGCGACGACGCCTTCAGCGCCGACTTGATCGCCCCCGGCTCGACACCAGCACCCGCGGCACCGGCGCGTGGTGACAGAGGCGATGGCGCGGCATTACAGCGAGGCCGTCATCTACCTGCCCGACGGGTTTGTGGCAGCCTCGCCCCTGGAGATCGCCGAGACGCCTTCGACGCGGGCCGAGGTGGGCCTGCCGGAGGACGCCTTCGTCTTCTGCTGCTTCAACGCGCTCCACAAGATCGGCCCGGCCGTCTTCGACGTGTGGATGGACGTGCTGAAGCAGACGCCCGGCAGCGTCCTCTGGCTCTACGAAGGCGACAGCGAAGTTGGCCGGCACAACCTGCGCGCCGAAGCCGCCCGGCGCGGCGTCGATCCGGCCCGGCTCGTCTTCGCCGCGCGGCGGCCCATGCCCGAGTATCTCGCCCAGCACCGCCTCGCCGACCTCTTTCTCGACGCGTTCATCTACAACGCGGGCACCACGGCGGCCTGCGCGCTCCAGGCCGGCCTGCCCGTGCTGACGCGCCCCGGCCACACCTTCCTCAGCCGCATGGGCGCCAGCCTCGTCGCCGCCGCCGGCCTGCCCGAGATGAGTTGCGAAAGCACAGAGGACTACGCTGCCCGCGCCGTCCACCTCGCCACCCATCCCGCCGACCTCGCCGCGCTACGCCGAAAGCTGGCCGCCGCCCGCCCCGCCGCGCCCCTCTTCGATCTGCCCCGCTTCGCCCGCAGCCTCGAACGCGCCTACCGGATGCTGTGGCAGGATTACATTGATGGACGCACGCCGCGCTCATTCGATGTACCCTCCGCGTGATCAGCAGGTGCAGGGGAAACCACCGGCGGCTCGGCAATCGAGGTTTGCAGGCGGAGCGCGCCATAGCGCCAGCGCACCCAGCCGAGGATGAGGAGGCTGCCGGCGAGCATGGCGATGAGGCCCACCAGCCCGGCCTCCGGCCCGAAGGCCCCGCCCGTCCACAGCGCCGGGCCGCTCTGCTCCGTCAACAACACCTGCGCGTCCCAGTTGCGCGTGCCGCTGACGGGAAAGCCGAAGACCGGCCCCTGAAAGAAATTCCACGTGATATGCAGGCCGATGGGCAGGGCCAGCTCCGCCGTGAGTACGTAGCCCAGGACGATGAAAAGGCCCGCCAGGACGATGTTGAAGGTGCTGATGAATGAGGCGTTGGGGTTGAGCGCGTGCCCCAGCCCGAAGACGACCGACGTTAGCACCCACGCCACGACGATCCCGCCGCGTGGCCCTAGCCGCCCGAGGTTGAATCCCTCGGCAATGTTCTTGAACTGGTAGCCCCGCGAGAGCAGCTCTTCGTAGAACCCCACGGTCACAAACCCCAGGAGCGGCGCCAGCAGGGCGAGGCCGAACGGCTGCGCCCCGCCCCCCTCGAACGTCCCCGTGACGCGCACCCAGCCCAGCGCCTGCTCGGCCAAGAAAACCCCCGCCATCAGGAAAGCGCCCAGCAGCAGCCCGAAGCCGAAGTCGAGCCACCACGCGCGGCTCAGGCGAAAGCCCAGGTCGGCAAAGGCCCGGCGGTCGAGGAAGCGCGCGGCCAGCCACACACTCAGCGTGAGGCCCACGAGGGTCATCAGCAGCACCTTCGCCATCGAGCCCGGCACCCACGCCAGCGCCGCCCCGAAGGCCAGCACCAACCCCACTAGCAGCACCGTCTGAAGCAGCAGCCGCCAGAAGGCGCGCAGCCGCCGCTCGTCTTCGTTCCAGAAGAGTTTTTTCATAGGGATTGAGGAAGCTTTCAGCTTTCAGCGGTCAGCTTACTGACAAAGGGGAAAGTCGCTCACTTACTGATAGAACCCCCTTTGAAGGGGGCCAGGGGGATGTTCGTAGACCTTCGTTCCCCCTGACACTTTTCTAGGTTTTCGTTCAAGGGGAGAGTCATAACGAGAACGATTGTAGGCATCGAAACTCATGTGTGGCAGAAGCTAAAAGCTGATCGCTGACCGCTGATCGCTTTTTTCACCCCCACCACGCACTAAGGAGAGCGAAGAGCGCCTCCGGGCCAACGCCCGAGACGCCGGTACGCAGGCGGAGCGTACACCAGAAATCAAGCACGAGCATCTGGGCGGCATGGATGGGCACGGCGATCCAGAACGATCGGCACCGCCACACGAGCGCCCCCAGCGCCACCCCACCGAGGATGGAAAGCAGCGCTTCGGGGAGGGGCTTGCCCAGGTGCAGGAGGGCGAAGGGCACCGCCTGCACAAAAATAGCGTAGAGCCCGAACGTGGGCGCCGTGCCGAAGAGCACGAACCCCCGCCACAGATACTCCCACCCGATCCAGTAAAACAAAAACAGCCCTTCGTAGACGGCGAAGAAGCGCCAGTCGAACGCCGCCGGCTGGTAGTGCGGGTACTGCGCCTGAAAAGCCGCGCCGTCCGACAGCACCCACGTTCCGACCACGACGAGGGGCAAATAGAGCGCCGCCAGGCTGAGCGCCAGCCGCCAGTCCCCCGCGCCCAGCCCGATCTCGGCAGGGCGGCGGCGGAAGAGGAGGAGCAGGCACAGGACGGGCACAACGAAACCCGTCACACCCTGCACGAAGAACCACCAGCCCCAGGCCAGTACGCCCCGCCACTCCTCCGCGAATCCCGTTGCCATCTCGTCCCGGAAAAACTCCCGGCTGCCGAGCCGGTACTGCACGATCACCAGGACCACCGTCGCCAGCAGCACGAAGACCGTCTGCGTATCGAGCCGTCGGACGGCCCCCACCAGCCCGGTCCACTCGGCCCGCAGCCGCGCCTTGAAGCGGCCCTGTTTTTCCCTCGACGTTGGCTCCATGATGTACGAATTTATCAGGACAAGAAGCGGCCAGCGCTCAGCTTTTTCCTTTCTGGCTGAAAGCTGATAGCTGAAGGCTGACCGCTCCTAATCTACTGCTTGAAAAAATAAGATGGTCGTGGAACGCGGTGGCGGCGGCTCCGGTTAGCCTTCTCGCCTTTCTTGTCAGTTCCCAACTGTGCTCTCCATGCCGTATCGCCTTCACGCCTGGCGGATCGTCGCGGCCGTGCTGCTGCCGGTGGCGCTCTGGGCAGGGTGCGGCGATGCCCGTCAGCCCGAGGCCCCGGCGGAGCACACCGCCCGCCTGGCCGCCTATGAAAGCCTGCTGACCCATACCCCGGACAGCCTCCTGAAGGCCCTCGCCCCCCTCGATTCTTTCTTCCTGCAGTACGACCCCGCCGCCCTCCGCCGCCCCACCTACGACAGCGCCGGGGCCACCCGCTGGGTCGATTCGACCCTCGCCGCGCTCTCGCTCGACGAAAAGATTGGGCAGCTCTTTATCGTCAACTTCCCTGCGGGGCGCAACAGCCGGTTCGCCGAAAGCAAGGCGAAAGCGCTCGTGGAGAAATATGGGGTGGGGGGGTTCTTGATGAGCCGGCTGATGGGGCCGCGCGAGGTATTCGACGCCACACAACGCCTCCAGCGCGCTGCTGCCGTGCCGCTTTTCTTCGCCGCCGATTATGAGCGGGGCGTGGGGCGGTTCAACAACGCCCTGACGGAGTTGCCGTCGAACATGGCGCTGGGGGCCACACGCGACACCGCCTTCGCCGCTGCCGCCGGGCGACTGAGTGCGGTGGAGGCTCGTGCCACCGGCATCAACCTCCTCTTCGCTCCCGTCGTCGATGTCAATAACAACCCCGACAACCCGATCATCAACATCCGCTCCTACGGCGAGGACCCGGCGCTCGTGGGGCAGATGGCGGGGAGCTTCGTGCGAGAGGCGCAGCGGCACGGCGTGCTCACCACGCTCAAGCATTTCCCCGGGCACGGCAACACCTCGGTCGATTCGCATTCTCGGATGGGCGTCGTCAGCGGCGATCCGGCTGCCCTCGACAGCGTCGAACTGGCGCCCTACCGCCTCGTTCTGGCGGGGCCGACGGCACCTGCTGCCGTGATGAGCGCGCACCTGTGGATCGAAGGCTACGACCGCCAGCCGCGCCCCGCCACTTTCAGCCGCCGCGTGCTGCGCGACGTGCTGCGCGACTCGCTTGGCTTTGAGGGTTTCGTGGTGACGGACGACGTGAAGATGGGCGCCCTGCAGAACCGGTACGACGTGGCTGAGCGGACCGTCCGCCCCATCGAAGCCGGCGCCGACGTGGTCCTCACCCCCGCCGACGTGGAGACGTCGATCAACGCCGTCAAGGCGGCGCTGCGTAGCGGGCGGCTGACAGAGGCCGACCTCAACGCCTCGGTGCGGCGCGTGCTCCACGCCAAGGCCCGTGCCGGCCTCCACCGCGACCGCTTCGCTGAGGCAAAGGTGCTCGATTTCCTGCTTGAGGCGCCGCGCGGCGCCTATCTCGCCCAGGCCATCGCCGACCAGGCCGTGACGCTCCTGAAGACAGGCCCCCTTCTGCCGGTGCGGTCTTCGCAAAAAATCGCGCTCGTGCAGCTTACTAACTACCGGGGCTCCGCCAGCATCGGCGCGGCGATGGACTACTTCGCCAAGGGGCTGGCCGACAGCTACGTGCGCCACCTCCGCCTCGACCACGACCCCTCCGCCGCCACCACTGCCGCCGTGCTGCGCGACGCTGACGCGGCTGACGTGGTGGTGCTCGCCCTCTATCTGCGCCTCACGGCAGGGCGCGGCAAGGCCGGCCTCTTCCCCGGCCAGGAGGGCCTCGTCCGGCGCCTTCTCGAACGCGGCACGCCCCTCGTGCTCGTCACCTTCGGCAACCCCTATGCCGTCATGCCCTTCGACGGGGCCGACGGGCTCCTCGTGGCGTATGACCAGACGCTGGAGACTGTGCACGCCGCCACGCGCATCCTCCTGGGTCGCCAGCCGCCGCAGGGTCGCTTGCCCATCACGGTGGGCGCCTACGGCTACGGTAGCGGTCTCACCGCCCTCGCCCCCACCCCGCTTACCCCGCGCCCCGAGGCCGCTATGGGGCGCAGCCGGGAGTGGGAGTGAGACAGAGCGCTAGATGGGAGATCGCGTCGAAGGTTGGCTGCCAGGTTTGCCCCTCATCGCTGGAGACCTCAATGAGCTGGCGGACGGTGCCGTCGTCGAGCGGCGTGAGCGTCGTCCGGTCAAGGTAGGCTTGCCCGTCCTCCAGCAGGATGGTGCCCTGAAAGCGCACGCCGCCGTCCTCGAACGTCTTGGTCAACGTTTTCTCTTTCAGCCCGCCGGGCCGCGTCGCGTCCTCGGTGATCCAGACCTGCTTCCAGGTGGCGGCGACCCGATTGTAATAGAACAGGCTCTTCCCTTCGTTGCCGAGCACGTCGGTCCAGTACTCCATGACGGCGCATCCCGCGAGGATCTTTTCGATCCGGTTGGTGCCCTGCTTCCCGCCCATCACCTGCACCTCCCAGTCTCCGAGCCAGAAATCCAGCAGCTCAAAACCCGGGGTACGCTGGCAGGGCGAGGCCGAGCCGGCACCCTGCGCCCACATCGGCGCGGCGAGGAGCAGGCCGAGAGCGAAGATCGCGTGTATC
>JAHEMB010000305.1 GCA_024643915.1 Rhodothermaceae bacterium
GCCGGCGCTGATGGCTTTCTTCTTCGCCTGGGGCAGCCTCGTCGGCGGGGCCAGCGAGTTGATCGGCACCCAGACAGGTTTCCCGTTCGGAGGCTACAGCTACACCCATTGGCTCGGCCCAAAGCTCTTCGGCCACGTCCCGCTCTTCATCCCCTTCTCCTGGTTCGCCATGTCGATCATCTCGCTCGACCTGGCCGGCCGCGCCGTTGAGAGCCGGGTTGGACGCCTGCTGCTGGCGATGGTTTTCATGGTCCTGTGGGACGTATCCCTCGATCCGGCCATGAGTCGCGCGTTTCCCTTCTGGCTGTACGCTACAGATGGCTTCTTCTACGGCATGCCCCTCTCGAACTGGGCCGGCTGGGCGCTCGTCTCCCTCCTCATCATGGCGGGCTACGAATACATTGGCGGAGGACTGCGGGCTACCAGTCAATGGGCGCCGCTCATCTACGTGCTCAACTGCGCTTTTCCGCTCTCCTTGAGTCTCCTGTACCAACTTTACGGCGCGTTCTTTATCGGGGTCCTAGCTACTGCGCTTCCCCTCCTGATCATTTCCTGGCGACACCAGCGTCGGCATGCAGATGTGACGATATTGAATGCTTGAATCTTTTGAACGTTATGATCGTTATGAACGATATAACGATTCAGCCCTGCTGCCCATGTTTTCCCAAGGCCCCTCCTTCGCAGCCGATAATCGTCGCATCTGGCGCGCGTTCCGGCATCATTCCCGCACCTTCTCGCTCACAGCGCGCCTGCTGCCTGAACGGGTGCAAATCCCTATCGCGACGGTCTACCTCTATTGCCGCACGGTAGACAACCTCGCCGACCGCACGGTGCTGGACGTAGGGCCGCAGCGCGCCCTTGAGGCACTCTCCGACGTGCGCAGCAAGCTGTCCAACACGCTTGCCGGGAATCCACCCAGGGAACTCCTCTGGCAGCGACTCCACCTGGTCGATTTCCTGTTCGACCTGCCGAGAGCGCCGCTCTTTGAGTTGATTGAAGGGGCCGAGTGGGATCTTCAGGGGCGCCCCATCGAGAGCCGGCAGGAGTTGATTGAGTATTCAAACCTCGTGGCCGGGAGCGTGGGTGAAATGATGTTGCCCTTCCTTCTCGAAGAAGGCCAGGATGCTGAACGGTTGGCTGAACTGGCGCGGATGCTCGGCATTGCCATGCAGCTAACCAATATCGCGCGCGACGTGGGGGAGGACTGGCGGGTAAACCGCCGCGTCTACATTCCTCGGCGCTGGCTCGACCTCTACCATCTGCGCCCGGAGGACCTGGCTGGCCCGGCCCTGCCGCCTGGCTACTCCGCTCTGATGGAGGACCTGATGACCACTTCGGAGTCGCTTTATGAGCGCAGCTTTGCCGGTATTGACGCCTTGCCGGGGGCTACCCGCCGAGGTATCCGCGCCGCTGCCTGCCTCTACCGCGAAATCATGAACGTCGTCCGGGGTAATGGGTACGATAATCTGAGTCGACGTGCGTTCGTCCCTGGCTGGCGCAAGCTCGCCCTGTTGCTGAACGACGGTTACGGGCGGCGCAAAGAACGACTGCTGGCAAGGTCCACAGCAGCAGCGCCCCTCCACGTGGCCCTGCAAACGCATGAAGGTTGACGAGCGGATAAGCCGATGGCTGGTTGATCGCCTGATGCGGCGGGCGTTGCAGCGGGGTTTCCGGCGTGTCTGTTGGGTCGGTGACCTGCCATCCCTCGCGCCCGGCGTACCGATCATCCTCTTCGCCAATCATCATTCCTTTTACGACGGCTACCTCATTTGGCTCGTCGTGTCCGATTTGCTGAAACGCCCGCCGTTGCTCTGGATGGAGGACTGGGATCGCTTCCCGTTTTTCGCAGCGGTGGGTGCGCTACCGTTTCCTCCGAACGACCCAGAGCGGCGTGCGGTCACCATACGCCGTACGCTCCACCGGCTACGCGAGGCGCCTGAGACCGTCCTCGTTTATTTCCCCGAAGGCCGCCTGCACTCGCCGGAGGAGGGCCTTGCCACCTTCGCGCCGCAGGTTTTCGCCCGCCTCGACCGCTTGTTGCCTGAGAAGCAGTGGTGGCCCGTGGCCCTCCACGTCACCTGGCGCGGTGATGCGCTACCGACGGCGTTTCTCACCGCGGGTGAACTTCAACCCTCGGTGGATGGTGAGGAATGGCAACGGCTGGAGACGCTCCTGCGTAGCCTCCACAGCGCGCGTTGCGAGGACGCCCATCCTCTCCTCGAAGGCCCGCCCGGCCCCGCCAATACCTGGGACTTCTCCTTCCTGACGCGATACTTTAGCCGATATATATGATTATCGCCCTGCTGCTGGCCACTACGCTTTCCTTTGCCGATTCGACGGCGGCCCATTATGCCACACGCAACGTGAACGCGCTTGAGGAAATGCTGGAACGCGCCCCGGACCGCGAGGCAAGGCTGCTTTGCCTTTACCGGCTCTTCCCACTCACGGACAATGAGACCCTCTTGGATAACCTCCCAGAAGAACTGGCCAACCCCACAGCCCGCGAGTTGTCCTTACTTGCCGGCCTCTGGGGTTACCGCGCCGCCAAGGCCCCCCTTTTGCTTACCATCCGCTACGGTGGCCGCTCCGACCGGCTGCTCGACCGTGCGCGTCGTCTCGACCCGCAGGAACCTTTCCTGCTACTCGTGGATGGCCAGTCCCTCCTCTTTCGTCCAGGCTTCGCAGGAGGGGACCGCCGTGCGGCACTGCGTGCTTTCGAGCGCCTGAAGCATGTGCTGCCGGCGTATGCCGACGCCGGCATCTCGGCGCTGGAAGCCGAAGTATGGATCTGGTACGCCCTGGAGAAAATGGGCGTCGATGAGGCGCCGGCCCTCCGCAAGCAATTATTGGCGCGCAACCCGCCCGCGCTCTACCGCGATTTCTTGCAGGACCCGTTGTGAGGCTGCCACCGGCCACGAAGTTAGACGCCGAAGCCGCATGATCTTTTTCATCGGCGTGTTGCACGGGATCCTATTTGCGATCCTTTTAAGCAATCTTTTCTATCTGCGAAGACGGACAGCTAAGGAGGCAATGGCCGCCCTCCCTCGGATCTCCGTGCTGATTCCAGCACGGAACGAGGAAGAAAACCTGAACCGGCTCCTCCCTTCCCTTTTCAGTCAGGATTATCCTGACTTCGAGGTGATCGTGTACGACGACGCCTCGGAAGACGGCACGGCGCTGGTGCTTGCAGCCTGCCAGGATTTCCGGCTATGCGTACTGAAGGGCAATGGCCCGCCGCCCGGTTGGGTCGGTAAGGTGAACGCCCTCTATCAGGCCACGCGCCCAGCTGACGGCGACCTCTATTTTTTCCTGGACGCCGACACGCAGTTGCTGCACCCGGGCGCGCTCCGCAGCCTTGTGCAACGGTTTCTAGCTATGCCAGAGAACGCCGTGATGACCGGCCTGCCTCGGTTTCGCGGGGGCGGCCTCCTTCTCGTGAGCCTCGTGCCGGGCGCCATCCTGGGGCAGCTTCCCTGGCTGCTCGTGCGGCGGACGCGGAGCCCTTCCTTGAGCGCGCTCAACGGCCAATGCTGGATGATCGGGGCGGACGTGTACCATGCTCACGAGCCACACCTGCATGTGAAAAACGAAATCCTGGAAGACGTGCAGATCGGGCGCTACTTGAAGTCACGCGGGCATTTCCCCACCCTGCTCGACGTCCAGGAGGATCTTGTCGTCTGGATGTACGGCAGCTTCGGAGAGGCGTGGCGGGGGTTCCGGAAGAATGCCTACCTGCTTTCCGGCGGTCGGCTGCTTCCTTTTCTCGCTTTCCTGGCCCTCTACGTGCTGGCGTTCGTGCTGGCGCCGATCTTTTCCCTGGTGTTCCTGGCCTCCCTTTATCTGCTGAAGGGCGTCGTGGATCGGCGGACGGGCTTCCCCCTTTGGGTCACAGCCCTAGTTCCCCTCTCGTACGCCCTCGGTGCTCTTCTCCAGCTCGACTCAGCGGTGAGCCACCTGAGGAGGCGCGTGGCCTGGAAGGGCCGTAACGTGGGTGCCTGAGAGAAGCGGTCCCTGGCTTCGCGCCGTGCATTATAACCGAAAAGGTAGATTTATACACCGCGTGGCCCTTGTCAAGGGGGCGCGCCTTTCGGATCTTGGGCGATATCCAACGACTTTGCCACCTTCGCCCCCCCTTCCATGCGCGGCACGCTTCTTCTCTCTTTGATCCTGGCCGTGCTCGCGGTCATTTTTGCCCTACAGAATCCTGAAGAGATGGTAGTGGACCTCTGGTTTATTCGGGTCCGCAGCTCCATCGCGCTCACGCTCATCGTCACCTTTGGCTTTGGCATCCTGGTCGGCATCCTGGGCGCCTTGCCGGGCCGTCTGAAGCACCGAAAGCAGATGAAGCAGCTCCAGCGTGAGCGGGACGCGGCCCGGCCCACCACCACCCCGCGCTTCGAAGACGACTTGCCGCCGCTGCACGACGAACCCGGCGCACGCCTGTAGACGAAGCATGATCCGTCGTAGACCCGCCCCGCTCCATCCCGGCGCACGCATCGGCGTGGTGGCGCCCGGCAGCGCGCCCCGTAGCGAGGGAACGTTGCGCGACGGCATCGCCCGGCTCGAAGCCCTCGGTTATGGCGTGCTGACCCATCGCTCCGACTTCTCCTCCTACGGCTACCTGGGCGGCCCGGACGCAGTCCGGCTCGACGAGTTTAACAGCTTTCTCCGCCGCGACGACGTCTCCGCGCTTTTCTGCGTGCGCGGTGGCTACGGCGCCCTCCGCCTGCTGCCCGGCCTCGATTATAAGGCGGCCCGCCGCCATCCCAAACTGCTCGTCGGCTACAGCGACGTGACGGCCCTGCACCTAGCCCTTTACGAACAAGCCGGCTGGGTGGGCCTTTCTGGGCCGATGGTGGCGGTGGAATGGGGCGACGAAGATGCGGCGTCGGAACGGCTTTTCTGGGATCTGGCGCGTGGCGGCACGCCTGACCCCCTCCTTGGCCCACACGGCGAAACGCTCGAACCCGTTTGCTCCGGAGAAGCCGAAGGCGTTCTGATCGGCGGTAACCTGGCCGTGCTGACGAAGCTCGTCGGCACCCCGTACCTGCCTGCGCTCGAAGGCGTCCTCCTCTTTCTCGAGGAAGTCGGAGAGGAACCGTACCGGGTCGATGGCCTCCTCGCGCAACTCAAGCTCGCCGGTATCCTGGATCGCCTCGGCGGCATCGTTCTCGGCGCCTTCACCGAGGCCGACCCGAAGCCGGATCGCCCCTCGCTCACCCTCGACGAAGTCTTCGCGCATTACATCAACGACCTGGCCTGCCCTGTAGCACGCGGCCTCGTGTACGGCCATTTCCCCACGAAGAACACCCTGCCGGTGGGCGTCCGCGCGCGCCTCGCTGTAGATGACCGGACGGCACGCCTTTCCATTCTGGAGCCGGTCGTGACCTGAACGCAATCCTTTAATTTCATCGGATTTCCGTGCTTCTACGCGGCAGCAGCGCTCGCTACGGTGTTAAGT
>JAHEMB010000306.1:0-3560 GCA_024643915.1 Rhodothermaceae bacterium
TGTCGATGGGCGCTTTGACGGTGTGCGGGTACTCGTCCTCGATCACGCGTAGCTGCTCCTCCCACCAGTGATCCGTCTCCACCGTCAGCACAACGTCCGGGTCGTAGTCTTCGATGAGCTTCAGGAGGCGGTCGGTCTCCCGGTTGTCCATCAAAACGTTGGCGATGAGGAGCGCGAGACTCGTGTCCGGCGAAGCCTCCTCCGTCGCTACGACCTGCTTCTGGGCGAGCCGTGTGTAGGGAAACATCTGGATGCCCTGATAGACCACACACAGCACCAGCCCGGCCATCACCGCGATTTCCCCCGCGCTCCGGTAATTCCAGAAAAAGAAATATGCCGCGACGATCAACATGCCCGCGATGGCGATCTGCCCGCGCGGAAAATCAAAGACGCGGATCCACCATTGATCGTACTTGAGGAGAGGCAGGAGGGTGGCGATGATAAAAAAGACGGCCAGGACAATCAGAATAATTTTCATCACTTTGCGCATCGACGGCCTGCTCCGTAGGGTTGTAGGTAGGCGAAAAGAACGGTACCCGGCCTGCAACGTTCTATCGTGTACGGAAAAATTGCTTTCCGGCCATCTGCCGAACCAGCCCCTTGAACTCAAGGCTCAGCAGATAGACGAGCGCGGTGGAGGAGTCGAGGTCGGTGCGGGTGCAGAGGGCGTCGATCTGGATAGGCTCGGCGTCGAGTGCGTCGTACAGTTTTTGTTCGATGGGGCCTAGGTCGGGCGGCGGCGGCGCGGGAGTGGCAGCTCGGTCCTCTTCTGCAAAGCCGAGTTCCTCCAGGATATCCTTCACCCCGAGGACAAGTTTGGCGCCTTGCTGGATGAGTCGGTGGCAGCCGGCACTGGCTTTGCTGTGGAGGCTGCCCGGTACCGCAAACACCTCGCGGTTTTGTTCGAGGGCCAGCCGCGCCGTGATGAGCGCCCCGCCCGTCTCATGGGCCTCGACGACGAGTGTGCCGAGGGCCAGCCCGCTCACCAGCCGGTTGCGCCGGGGGAAGTTGGGCGCATCGGGCTTGGCGCCGAGCGGGTACTCGGAAAGGAGCGCGCCCTGCTCAATCATCGCCTGGGCGAGAGCGGCGTTGCGCGCCGGGTAAATGTTATCCACCCCGGAGCCGAAGACGGCGAGGCTGCGTCCGCCCGCTTCGAGGGCGCCTCGGTGTGCCGCCGCGTCGATGCCGTAGGCCAGCCCGCTAACGATAGTAAAGCCCCGCCCGGCGAGTTCCGCCGCGAACTCGTGCGCGAGGCGCCGCCCGTAATCCGTGGCCCGCCGCGTGCCGACGATGGCGATGGCTTTTTCGTCCTGTTCAAGCAAGTCGCCGCGCAGCCAGAGGAAGGTCGGCGGGTCGTAGATCTGCCGGAGCGGGCGGGGAAAACCGGGCGCCCAGGAGGGCACGAGGGTGGCCCCGGCGCGCTCGGCACGGCGCATCTGGTCCTCCACATCCGCCGCTCCGTCGAAGCCGGCGATGGCGGCCGCCGTCTGGGGGCCGAGGCCGGGCACGGTGGCGAGGGCCGTACGCGAGGTCGCCAGGGCCGCCCCCGCCGAGCCGAAGCGCGCAAGAAGGGCGCGTATGCGGCCTGGCCCTACCCCCGGCACCATCGACAGTGCGATGAGCGCCCGCTGCTCGGCCCTTTCATCCACCGGCTCGTCGTATCCCGCATAGTCGAACGTGGAAAAAGTCATCGGTCGAAGGGCCTAATTGCTGCGTCGTTGGCCGCATGAACAAAGCGGCGGATGCGCTGAAGACTAGTGGGCGAGCGGTGTTTCTATTTCTTCTTCCAACAATTCTACCGGCGGCAGGTCGCGGTACCAGTCGTGATGCTTCGACCAGCGATAACAGGCCAGACATTGCGTATCGCGCCAGACCTGGCTGCAGCCGGGGCACCGCCCGTGCGTATCGAACGTGTTCCACACCTGGCCGCAGGTGCAGGTCCACCGGGCGCCGGCGGGAGGCTCCCACTGGCATTTCGGGCAGGCGATCTTCATGGCAGCCGTTCTTGGTCCTCGATCTCTTCTATGCGGTGTGCCTGGATGATCGCCCAGAGTGCGCGTTTGAGCGGTTCCAGCCCGACCTGGGCAACGGCGCTGATAGGATGCAGAAACACGTCGTCCTCGAACGTCTCCGCCGCCATCTCTACCCATGCCGCCCGCGTCTCTTCTGGGATGAGATCCATCTTGGAAAGGACAATCATCCGGGGCTTGTCGAGCAGTTCCGGGTTGAAGGCGCCCAGTTCGTTAAGGAGCGTGGCGAACTCACCGCCGGGGTCATCCGAAGTGCAGGGGATGACGAAAAGGAGGACGGCATTGCGCTCAATATGCTTCAGGAAGCGATCTCCCAGCCCCTTGCCTTCGTGCGCCCCCTCGATGATGCCCGGGATATCCGCCATCACGAACGATTCGTACTCCTGCACATAAACAACGCCGAGAGCCGGTTCCAGCGTGGTAAACGGGTAATCGGCCACCTTGGGTTTCGCCGCCGAAAGCGAGGAAATCAGTGTGCTCTTGCCCGCGTTCGGAAAGCCGACGAGGCCCACGTCGGCCAGCAGGCGCAGTTCTAGCGTCACTTCTTTCTCCTCGCCTTCCTCTCCCGACTGGGCAAAGCGGGGCGTCTGCCGCGTGGCCGACTTGAAGAACGCATTGCCCTTGCCGCCGCGCCCGCCCTGCGCCAGCACCAGCCGGTCGCCCTCTTCCAGCAGCTCGCCGATCACCGCGTCCGTCTCCTTGTCTTTGGCAACGGTGCCCACCGGCACGCGCAGCACGATGTCCTCACCGTCGCTGCCTTTCTTGTTGGCGCCGCTGCCGGGCTGCCCGTTCTGAGCGAAGTGGTGGCGGTTGTAGCGCAGGTCGAGGAGGGTGTAGAGTTGCGGGTCGGCCTCAAGGATGATGGAGCCGCCGTCGCCGCCGTCGCCCCCCGCCGGGCCGCCTTTGGGCACGTACTTCTCGCGGCGGAAGGCGACGCTGCCCGGCCCGCCCTTGCCGCTCCGCACGGTGATGGTGACGTAATCGACGAATTTCATAGAATTGATGCGTGAAACGTGAAACGTGAGGGTGCTTTACTGAACCGGCTCGCTATCTGCACCCTCTTGTTTCAAAAGCGTTCTTCATGCCACGGATTCTCGAATAGCTAACAACGTTCGCTACCGCCGCGGGGTTTTCATAGCGGCTTGATGCGTGGAGGGTGGCAAACGGCGGCCGTCCGGCGTAGGTTGTCGATTCTGTCAAAAAAACGCGGCTTGGTTTGAAAGAAGTTACGATATACACGGACGGCTCGTGCAGCGGCAACCCTGGCCCCGGCGGCTGGGCCGCCCTCTTGCAGCACGGCGAGCACGAGCGCGTCATCACGGGCGGCGAGCGGCTGACGACGAACAACCGCATGGAAATGACGGCGGCCCTCGAAGCCCTCCGCGTGCTGAAAGAGCCGTGCCGCGTAGCCCTCTACACAGACAGCGCCTACCTGGCCCGCGCGTTCACCGAGGGGTGGCTGGAGAAGTGGCAGCGCAACGGCTGGAAAACGGCTTCTAAGAAACCTGTCGAGAACAAAGACCTGTGGGA
>JAHEMB010000306.1:3570-5460 GCA_024643915.1 Rhodothermaceae bacterium
CCTCAATAACCGCGTCGACGGCCTGGCCGTCCTGGCGAGGGAGGATTACAAATAGAATCGAAGAAACGAAGCGTCGAAGAAACGAGGAATCGTGGTGCCGAGCGATAAGGAATCGAAGAAATCGTCGGTTCTTCGTCTCGTCGTTTCTTCGATTCGTGATTCGCCTCGCCCTGCCAGTGCCTCGGTGAAAGCGGCGGCGAAGGCGGCGGTTTGGGAACGGCGCACGGCGACGGTCAACTCGGTTTCTTCTGAGTAGCGGGTGTCGAGGAGTTCGGTGTCGAAGCGGCTGAGCAGGTGCATGGCCGGGGAGGTGTCGTCGTAGGCGAAGCGCAGGCGGACGGGGGTGCGGAGGATGCGCTCTTCGATGCGGCTCCGGTCGAGGGCCAGGGCGGCAGCATCGCCATAGGCGCGGATGAGGCCGCCCGTGCCCAGTTTCGTGCCGCCGTAGTAGCGGGTCACCACAACGAGCGTGTTCGTGAGGACGCGCCCTTCGATCTGCCGGAGGATGGGGGGGCCGGCGGTGCCGCTCGGCTCGCCGTCGTCGTTGTAGCGGAAGATCGCGCCGTCAGGGCCGAGGCGGTAGGCGGTGCAGTGGTGGGTGGCGCTGTATTCTCGCTTGCGGATCTCTTGTATGGCCGCCTCGGCCTCGTTTTCATCCGGCACTGGCAGGGCCTCGGCGATAAACCGCGAACCCTTGATCTTGATCTCTGCTTCGGCCCGCCCGGCGAGCGTTTGGTAACTGTCTCTCATGTATTGAGCAAAGGGGTCATGAGCCTAGCGGGAGGCGAGCGGAAATTATTATCGCTCTGAAGAAGCGGCCTGTATGCTAGCGGGCGCCGTCATCGTACATTGCGTTTTTCTAAGTGATCCATCTTCTCCTGTTGCCACACGTTTTACGTGAGGATAGTGCAGGCAGACGTGTCGGGGCAGGCCGTTTTCGCTTCACCCATCCGACGGTAGCGAGGATTGCCATGAAAAAGGTGCCCCTCCTTCTGCTTGCCCTGTTCTATCCACTGGGCGCGACGGCCCAGAACCTCACGTTCATCGAGGCGGAATTCGACGATGGGGCAGGTACGCCCGGCCCAGTCGTGAATCACACGTTTCCGTACGATGTGGCCGTCAGCGCTGATGGCAAAAACGTCTACACAGTCAGTTCCCTCGATGATGCCCTCGTCGTCTTCACGCGAAACGCGCTTACGGGCGAACTGACCCTGCTGGAAGAGATCGTCGATGGCGGCAGCGACGGCAATGGCAATACGGTCGATGGGCTCGATTTTCCTCATGGCGTGGCGGTCAGCCCCGATGGCAAGCATGTCTACGTGGCGGGCTTTACGGATAAGGCCATCGCCATTTTCTCTCGCGATCCGAGCGACGGGGACCTGACGTTCGTGGCTGCCTTTTTCGATGCCAGCAACGCGTCGGCGGGGCTCACCGGCGTCGAGGAGGTCGTGGTCAGCCCGGACAACCAGCACGTCTATGCCGTCGCATTCGGCGAAGATGCGATCAACGCCTTCTCGCGCAACACGACAACGGGGGTGCTTACGTTTTTGCACGCCATCCGCGATGGAGACGGAGGCGTTGTCAACGGGTTGCTCAACGCGCGCGACGTCCTGATTTCACCCGACGGAAAGCACGTCTACACGGCCTCCGGCACAGATAATAGTTTTGGCGGGGACGACGCCGTGGCCCTTTTCTCTCGAAACGACAACAACGCCAGTATCGATTTTGGCAAACTCACCTTCGTAGAAGCCCTGGTCGACGACTCACGCAGCGGCGCTGCCGACGGCCTCGCAGGCGCGCAACGTCTGGGCATCTCACCGGATGGGAAGCATCTCTACGTGAGCGATGCGCTCGAAACGTTCGGCGCGGGGGAGGAGTGGCTCGGGGTGT
>JAHEMB010000307.1 GCA_024643915.1 Rhodothermaceae bacterium
CCCGCACCGTCAACACCCACATCGTCCTTGCTTTGAAGCACCTGCGCACCTGCATAGGTGCCCTCGAATCGGACCACACGGCCCTATGAAGACCGAACACAATCCCGAAGACGCCGCGCCCCTGCTGCCACAGGCGGTGCGGCACGAACTGGCGCAGGAGGACCCGGCCGAGCAGCAGAAGCTGCTGCGCGCCTGGCGCCTGGCCGGCCACCTGCACCTCGCTGAGCCGGACGACGACCACTTCCGTCGCCTGGGCCGCAGCGTCTGGGCCAATCTCGACGCTGCCCTCTTAGATGAGGCGCCCGCTCGCTCGCCCCTGCGTCTCGTCCGCCCGACCGCGGTGCGCGTGATGGCGGTCGCGGCCACCCTCGCCCTTCTCTTTGCCGCCGGCCTGTTTTTATGGAACCGCTCGGCGCCCATCACGGTGACGGCGGCGCCCGGTGAAGTGGCTGAGGTAACCCTCCCCGACGGCTCGCGTGTGGAACTGAACAGCGGCGCGACCCTCTCCTACCCCGAAGCCTTTGGCGTCGACGCCCGTAACGTGAAGCTCGACGGCGAGGGCTTCTTCGAGGTGGAGAAGGGCACGCGGCCTTTTGTGGTGGAGACGTTTAACGCGCGGACGACGGTGCTGGGCACTTCGTTCGCGGTGCGGGCCTGGCAGGATGAGGTGCAGCCCGCAACGGTCGTGACGGTGGCCTCCGGCGCCGTCCGCCTGGCGAACACGCGTGATGAGGCCGCCGTGACGCTCCGCCCCGGCCAGACGAGCCGCCTCGAAGCCGACGCCACGGCTCCCACCGCTGCCGACGACGTGAATGTGGAGCGCGCCCTCGGCTGGCGCACCGGCGCCCTCCTCTTCGTCGACCAGCCACTGGGTAAAATCCTGCGCGAGGTGGAACGCCGTTTTGCCGTCGAGATTGAAGTGCAGCCTCAGGCCCTGGAAACCGAAGTGCTGACGGTGCTGATAGAGCATCCGACCAGCGCCGCCTCCATCCTCGAAGACCTCAGCGCCTCCTACCGCCGCTACGGCTTCCGCGCCACCCCTGGCGGCTTTGAACTGTACCGAACTGATTGAGCATGGACCGCTCGACACGCTCGCTGGATGGAGAATAGAGGATGGCGGGTGGTAGCGCGTGGCGTTTCCTTTCAGGTAGCTCCCGCCATCTTCTACCCTCTATCTTCGATTCGTAAGCGGTGCCAGCGAATAGACCTTGCATGATGCGATTCGGCTGCAAATTAGCAACCTGGCTGCTCCTCCTGCTGGGGGGGAGTGGCCTCGTCGTGCCGTTTGCGGCGGCGCAGCAGGCCGATTCACTCCGCCACGACGTGCGCCCGCTTGGCGAGGTACTGGTGGCGTTTCAGGCTGCCACCGGCATCGACCTCATCTACGACACCAAACTCGTCGACGGCAAAGAAGTCCTTTCGCTGCGGGAGGGTGACCTAATCCCCGAACTGCTTCTGCGCCGCCTGCTCGAAGGAACGGGACTGGCGCTCCGTCGTCTCGAATCGGGGACGTTCGTGCTGGAGCCAGCGGCTCCACCCCCGGTGGCTCACCTCGACGGGCGTGTGCTCGACGGCGCCACCGGCGAGCCACTCTACGGCGCCCACGTCCTCCTGGCCGACGCCGGGCGCGGCACTGCCACTGACGCTGCGGGTTCGTTCAACTTCAACGCGCTGCGGCCTGGGCGATACCTCGTCCGGACGAGCTATCTCGGCTACCGCCCCCGCCTCGACACGGTGCAGGTAACCCCCGCCGAGCCGACGCGCGTACACCTCGCCCTTGACCCCGAGCCGGTCGTCATCAGCCCGCTCATCATCGAAGGGCTACGCCTGCCCCTGCGGCCCGTGAGCGTGAGTACGGAGGCGACAACCGAGCCGTCGGCCACCCCCGCCGGGCTGGGCACGGCGGATGTGGTGCGGAGCCTCAACAGCTTGATGGGCGTGCGCGTGGGCGATGCCCTGGCCGACGTGCACGTGCAGGGCGGCGAGGCCGGCGAGCACCAGTTCCGCCTCGACGGCGTGCCCATCTTCGAGCCGGTGCACCTGCGCGGCCTCCTGGGCGCGTTCAACCCCTTCGCCATCGGGCAGATCACCGTGCGCAAGGCGGGCTACGGTGTGGCCCACGGCAGCCAGCTCGCCGGCCTCATCGAGGCCGAGCACACCCTCGCCAGTCCCGACGGCAGCGCCCTCGACATGCAGGCCGACCCGCTCAGCCTCAACGCCCGTCTGCACCTGGGCGCGGGCGGCGTGGATCGTCCCGGCCCTCGGCTCATGCTAGCCGCCCGTACCAGCCTGTGGGCGTGGTACCAGCCACCCACCCTCCAGAACCTGCTGCGCGCCTGGAACAACCCCGACGCGTTCCTCCCCCGTGCCTCCATCCTTTCGTTGCAAGATGAGGACGCCCAGCTCGGCCAAGCCTTCGCCGCTTTCAGCGATACGCTGCAATTCGCTACGGTGGGCGATCCTGACCTCGCCTTCAACGATCTGCACGCCGCCGCGCGCCTGCCTTTCGGCCCCCGCCACCGCCTCTACGCTTCGTTCTACAGGGGCTGGAATCGCCTCAGCGGCAACCGCCTCCCCCTCAAGTACGAAGGCTTTCTGGGTGATGGGGCACAAAATGCCGGGGGCCTCCCCACGGCGCGCGACGATTATGCGTGGCTCAATGCGGGCGGGCAGCTTCGCTACACGGCTCTCTTCGGCCCCCGCGCCTTCCTCACGGCCCGCCTCCGCAGCAGCCTTTACCGCCTCTCGCACGATTACAACACCTTCGATAGCGAAGACGACGTTTACTTCGTCCTCACCCCCGACCTCCAAGTAAAACCTGTCCGCCTGATCGACGGGGTGAAGCCTGCCGACGATGGCAACCGCATCAGCGAGACGGCCCTCGAATCGACACTCGACTATACGTTCGGCCCGCGCCATCATTTCGAAATCGGCGGGGAGGCGGTGCGGATGGATCACCGCTTTAGCATCGAAGACGCCTATGCGCGCTCCATTGCCCACGCCGGCGCCGGCTGGCGGTTCGCGGCCTTCGCCGAAGAGGAGAGCCAGCTCGGCGACCGGTGGACGGTGACGGCAGGCGCCCGCCTTACCCTCCTCTCGCATCGCTCCGAAGTCTATGCCGAACCACGCCTGGCGGTGCAGTACGGTCAGACGGGCGGCGCCCTCACGGCGCGCGTGGCCGCCGGCCTCTACCGCCAGTTCGTCAACCAATTCGACGTGAGCAGCGTCAGCCCCAGCGCCCTGCTGCCTTCGATCCGCTTCTGGCTCCCCGTCGATGCCACCCTCGCCCCGCCGAAAGCCTACCATGTGGCCGCCGACCTGCTGCTGCGGCCCGCCCCGGCCTGGTCGATGCGGCTGGAGACGTACTACAAACGGCATCCCCAACTCCTGCTGATCGACTATCCCGTGCTGTGGGAGCGGCTGCGCGACGACGAGGCCGCCACGCGGCAAAGCGACTTTTTGCGGGCGGGCGAGGGCTACGCCTACGGCGCCGCCGTGGGCGTGGAGCACCAGGGCGAGGCGCTCCGCTGGTCGGCCCGGTACGAGCACAACATGACCTGGCGCACCCCCGTCTTTGCTTCCGAGAAGCAATATGAGACGGCGCCCTGGAACGAGCCGCACCGCCTCGACCTCAGCCTCGACTGGACGCCGCACCCGCGCTTGATCGCTACTGCGCGCGGGCGGGGCGGCTGGGGCCGTGCCTGGGGCTTCCGCCAGAGCTACTACGCCTACCTTGCCACCGACCCTCTCACCGATCCCCAGTACGGCGACTACGACCTACGCGACCCCGCCGCCCACCGCCTGCCCGCTTTCGTCCAGGTCGACCTCGGTGCGGCCTACACGTATCCCCTCGGCGAGGCCGCCACCGTGCAACTCCGTGCCGATCTGCTCAACGCCACCGACCGCGCCAACGTGGCCGACTGGAGCCTGCGCGCCGTGCCGATGGGCGAGGAGGTAGTCCATTACGAGCGCGTCGAGCGTACCCTGCTCCCCCGCACCCTCTCCCTTGCCCTACGCCTCCGGTGGTGACGTTTGATATCTAGGGATTGCTCCATGCGAGGAGACGCGAGAAATGGGGGACATGGAGACGCGGTGCTCTCTTTTTTCACCGCATCGCTCCTTCGCCGCGTCCCTGCGTCGCCTGGAGAAAAGCACAAACGATACAGATTACTCCTTGCGTTTCCAATAATGCGAACCCTTCCCTTCATCCTGCTCCTGCTGCTGGGCACCCGGGCCGCCCTCGCGCAGCCGTTTACCGTCGTCGAGACTGCCGTGCCGCCGGTCGTTCTCAGCGCTGCCGCTTTCGGCGATGTGAACAACGACGGAGTGCTGGAACTGATGCTGGCGGGCAACGCAAGCGATGGCACGAGAACCGCGACGCTTTTCAGCATCGGCGTCGGGGCTGATGAAGGAAATGCGCTGACCTTTGTAAATCGCCAAGCCACCCTTCGAGGCGCCACCAGCCCCTCGGTCGCTTTCGGCGATTACGACAACGACGGCGACCTCGACTTTGTCCTCACCGGCAGCCTCCGTTCTCTCCTCTATCGGAATGACGCAGGCGTTTTCGTTGAAGCAGGCGTTTCCCTCGTCGGTGTGCAGAAGGCGGCGAGCCTTGTCGAGGTGGTCAACACGCAGAGCACCGCATGGGGTGATTACGACAACGACGGCGACCTCGACCTCCTCATTACGGGCGCCGACGCGCAGCAGCAACCCGTCGCGGCCCTCTACCGCAACGACGGCGGGGCGGCCTTCACCCGCGTAGAGGCCGGCCTGCCCGGCATCACCGGCAGCGTGGCCTGGGGCGATTACGACGGCGACGGCGACCTCGACCTGCTGGTCGCCCACCGCGCCCTGGGGGGCGGGGGCTTCACGACGATCTTTCGCAACGACTTCGACCAGGGCGGCACCTTCACCGACCTCGCTCCCGGCTTTCCCGCCTTCGAGACGGGCAACGCGGCCTGGAGCGACTATGACAACGACGGCGACCTCGACGTGCTCGTGGCCGGCCTCAACGCCGCCGCCGTCGATCCGGCCGCTAACTTCTCGGCGATCTACCGCAACGATTTCAATCTCACGGGCTCCTTCACCCGCCTCAATGACGCCCTCCCCTTCGCCACCTACGGCGCCTGGCTCGACTACGACGGCGACGGCGACCTCGATGTGCTCCTCAACGCCACCACGCCCCTCGGCGGCGACACCCAGCTCCGCTTCCTCCGCAACGACGGGGCGCAGGGCGGCGGCTTCACCGATGCCGGCCTCGGGCTGCTCGGCGTCTGGCTCGGCGCCCTCGCCTGGGGCGATCTCGACCGCGACGGTGACCTCGACCTGCTGACGACGGGCGACGTGCGCGGCAGCACCGCCTTCACCGGCTCGCGCGTCCTCCTCTACCGCAACGGCGCTGCCGTCAACAAGGTGCCAACTCCGCCGCTGGGCCTATTCGGTAGCCTGGAAGGCGACCG